>NZ_JBMDKC010000002.1:0-182693 GCF_057809515.1 Bacillus sp. FG16 | reverse complement strand
TGCTTCAAAGGTTAGGAACTGAACAATTGTTAAAATATTAAACGTAACTTATATATATGGTTGTCCTAAATTTTCTTTAGCAATGCTTTGTACTAAAGTCGCTGCCCCAGCAATAATTGGCGAAGCACTAGATGTTCCGCTAAAGCTTGAAGTATAAAGATTTACAGCACTTCTACTTTGCTCGGCTGTAGTTGTATCTACATTTTCTCCCCATCCGTACACATCAATACGGCTTCCATAATTCGAAAACCACATACGTTCATGAGGGAAAGATGAAGAGCCAGCCCCTACCATAATTGCACCCGAATCTTTAAAATCTTTACTATTACGATTTAAGACTTGCTTACCCTTTCTATCTTTGAACTGATCTAAATCATTCCACCCATTTGCTCCAGCCTCTATAATTACAATTCCCTTATCTGTACCAGCACGAATTGCATCAAAAATATCTGGTTGTACTTCAACAGGTAAATATTTATCACCATATCCATCAAAGGATGCTTGCGCCTCTAATAATAAAACATCCCCAGCTTCTAACTGATTTACAGCGCTTAATATTGCATCAGCCGTATTATACTGTCCATTATCTCTTATTTGAGAGATAACCTTTGCTTTCGCTTTTGGCGCAATCCCAATATTCCCGACTTCATTGTCCTCAGAAGATACAATTCCTAGTACAGACGTCCCATGACCGACATGCTGATTTATATTTCTTCCAGACATTAATTCAATATTTTGATGTAATAAATCCTCATGATTTAATAGCCATCCGTATTCCATATCAACAAAAGTGATACCATTTCCATTACCGCCTTGAATTCCCCAGGCGAAAGGCGCATTAATACCGTATGGGGCTGCTTCAAGATAACCTTGTTTTTTAAATCTAGGATTGTTATTAGGATTAAGAGCTACACTTGATGATCGCACTTCAGGTGGCATTATTTTCTCTTGTTTCTTCATATACGCATCTTCTATTAAAGAAGATACCTTTAACTTATCTACTATTTCTTCTTCATACCCACTATTTTGATTTTGAAGAATATAGTAGTTTAATAAACTTGTAGATACATAATTAGGTGCTTTCACTTCAAGGTTTTGTATTTGTTCCGGGCTTACAGATGTGAATAAACGAGTAAATGTTACATCTGGATATTCTGTCAAAAGATCTTTTATTACTTTATCATTCGTTTGAGATTGTATTTGTTTTTCAATACCATCTTCATATGGCAAATCCAAATCCGCTTTAAATTTTACAATGATTTGCTTATCTGTTTCTTGTTCTATCCCTAATTTACTCTGCTGTTCTATAGAATCAGCATATACACTATTGATAGTGCCTCCTGTTCCTAAAAGTGTTGTAATGATTACAGTTGACGCACACATTTTTTGAAATATTTTCATTACATCAATCCTCCTATTAATAATTATTAATCATTATATTAATCTATAACGATTTTTTCTATAACGTATTCCCTTTCTACTAAATAGATTATAGTAATCAGAAATATGAACTTCAATGTATTTTCATATGCAATATTTCATATTCTGACTCTACACTAAACGAATATGAAACTTATAGTGATTATTTATTTTATATGTGCTAATATACTTACATTAATATATTACGCATATACACATTTCAAACTACATTACTTAATAGTTTCACCTTAATTTTTTCTTAGGAGGATTTACAATGAAATTACTAAAAATAAAACATATAATTCCTTTATCTGCGGCCGCAATTACATTCGTATGTAGTCAAAGTACAGCTGAAGCTTCTACCATTCATACAGTAAAAAAGAACGATACACTTTGGGGCATTAGTAAACAATACGGAGTTTCAATACAATCCATTAAACAGGCTAATAATAAAGGAAACGATAAAACCTTTATTGGCGAACAGTTACATATTCCAGGGTCCGTGAAATCAAATGAAATCACTGTTCCTCAAAACGCCAAGCCTGCGAACATTTCTGAACAAATTATTTATCAAGTACAACCGGGAGATTCATTAGAAACGATAGCAAAGCGTTACAATGTCACTGTCCAATCTATAAAACAAATTAACAATACAGTCGGAAACAAGCTTTATACAGGACAACATTTAAAAATCAACTCAAGCATTTCACAAAAAGAAAAAGACTTAATGGCACGCTTAGTTACCGCTGAAGCAGGTGGCGAATCCTATAAAGGAAAAGTAGCAGTAGCAAAAGTTATACTAAATCGTGTAAATGCAAAAGGTTTTCCAAATACAATAACAGGCGTTATTTATGAACCTATTAAATACGGATATGCATTTACTCCTGTTACAGATGGAAGAATTAATCAACCTGCAAGTGCAGAAGCAAAAATGGCTGTAGAAGAGGCTATCTCCACAAATGGAGTAGATTCAGACTGGATTTATTTCTACAATCCAAAAACATCAACGGACAAGTGGATTACGACACGTCAAACAGTAGCAGTAATTGGTAACCATGTGTTTGCTAAATAAGATTTAAAATCATTAACAGGCCTCTTCACTTAAAAGGTCTGTTTTTTTATATGTAAGATGTTATTAATCATATGACATAGTGATTTTTAAACTATTTCTTCTTTCAAATAAAAATTTTTGTATTTACTCCACCACTCGGAGAAATTAATAAAGCATCAAGTTCAAAAACTCCCACTTTATTAATAAAAGCTATTTCTTACCTTCATAAAATTGTTATACACTAGAAAAATAAAAAACAAACTATTCGTTAGCAGGTGAAAGAATATGTATGATGTTACAATTATCGGCGCTGGAGTAAGTAGCATTTTTATGGCTTATTCACTAGCTAAAAGTAACAAAAAAGTTTTAATTCTTGATAAAGGTAAAGCGCTAGAAGATCGCCATTGTCCTTTAGACGAAGGAAAAGTGTGTAATTGTACTACATGTGATAAATATTTTGGGTTTGGTGGTTTAGGAAAATCTGAAGGGAAATTTAATTATACAAACGGATTTGGCGGAGAACTTGAGCAAAAAGTCGGTAAAGAGGGTTTTATACAACTCATGGCTGAAGTAGATGAAATTCTATGCCAGTTTGGTGGAAGTTCTGTCTCAAAATATTCTACTGAAAATTCAAGTCTCACTAAGAGAGCTGAAGCGTGTGGTTTACAAATGCTAACAACAGAAGTAAGACATCTTGGTACTACACTTTCCAGTAACATTTTTCAGCAGCTCTATGAATTTTTACTGACGAAAATAAAGATCCAATTTCATATAGATGTACAACATATTCTGAAACAGGAAGATCATTTTACAATAGATACAAATCAAGGAACAGTTCAAACTAAGCAACTAGTATTTGCAACTGGGCGTTCAGGGGCTGACTGGTTAAAAGATATGTGCAGTTCTCTAAATATTTCTCAGGAGCAAACACGTGTAGATTTAGGAATTAGAGTAGAAATGAAAGAACATCAATTACGTTCTATATTAAAAGATACTTTTGAAACAAAACTTTCTTATCAAGGTGAGCATTTCACAGCAACTACTTACTGTATGAATCCAAAAGGACGCATCATTCGAAAGTACGAAGAAGGTTTAGTTATGCCTGACGGTCAAAATTTTCGAGAGCAAGGAACTGGCACTTCTAATTTAAATTTCACTTTATTTATTCCTCGCTATTTTCCAACTCTCAAAGAAGCAAATGTATACGCAAGTTCAATTATTAAAGGCATTAACCAAGGACGAGATCGGATTGTTATACAGCGCTTAGAGGACTTACTAAAGAAACAACCTACGGCGGAAAACAGCATGGAACATAATCGTATACAGCCTACACTACAGGGGGACTATGGAGATTTGAATCAAGAAATTCCTCAATTATATATTGAAGGGCTAAAAGAATTTTTATTACGCTTAGAACAATTTATACAAGAGCCTATCGATCAGCATACTTTACTATATGGAATTGATGGAAAGTTCTATGCTCCTACGATAAAAATTAATAATCATTTTGAAACTAGTATACATGGGCTATTTTTAATTGGAGATTGTTCAGGCGTTACGCATTCATTATCTCAAGCAGCTGCAAGTGGTCTTTATGTTGGAAAGTACTTATCTGACATTTAATTTCTATTATTAAGATTTCAGTCAAATATATTCAATTTCAAAATACTTTACTTATATATAGTAAAAGTATATTAATAAGTCCCCTATTCTTCCCGGCTAATAATTAACCGACAAAAAGTCGAGATTTTACAAGATACATATGTAATATAACTGTATATTTAAAACGATTGACATTCAATTCTAATAAATTGAATGTCAACAGTTTTAAAAGTCTCTATCCATTTTCACTTTCATTTGTTCGATATTTTGTAACATCATCATAGTGTTTAATATGGTAGGATGTCTATAAGTCAATTTCACTACAACTATGACTTGTTCTGCCCGTTTCTCAAAAAGAGTTATATTTATGCTACTACGCTTTAAAAATCCCCATTGTATGTATATGAATACTTCAAATTATTCCCTTTAGAAAATAGAGTCTAAATGGTTCATTACACTCTAATAGTTATAAAAACATAATATATAACTTCAGTTAAATAAATTGTATAAAGAAGGTGTAAAAATGAAGAATAAAATAAATTTACAAATGCAAAATATAAGCTTTGTTATAATAATGGCTTTAGCAGTATGGTTAAAAACATATCTTATTACGCGATTCAGTTTTGATTTAAAAATCGAGTCTTCAACGCAAGAGCTTATTTTGTTTATTAGTCCTCTAGCCGCATCATTAGCATTTGTTGGATTAGCATTATTTGCAACTGGTGAAAAGCGAAATTATATAGCGCTATGTATTAATTTCTTATTAACAATCGTACTCGTTGGAAATGTAATGTTCTATGATTTTTATAGTGATTTCGTTACATTACCAGTACTTGGACAAACCTCAAACTTTGGACAATTAGGCGGCAGTATTATAGAAATATTAAACTACAAAATTATACTCGCATTCGTAGACATTGTTTTCTTCTTTATTTTATTAAAAAAGAAATCATTGGTCTTTAAAACAGAACGTGTAACTCATTCTACACGCTTGTTATACTTTCTTTTAACAATTGGTGTATTCTTTGCGAATCTACATCTTGCAGAAAAAGAGCGCCCTGAATTATTAACGAGATCATTCGACCGAGTCATGCTTGTCAAAAATTTAGGCCTATATACTCACCAAGTATATGACTTAACACTGCAAGTAAAAGCCGGTTCACAAAAAGCGCTTGCTGATAGTAGTAAATTACAAGAAACTGAAAACTACGTAAAAGCAAACCAAAGCGAGCCGAACCCTAATATGTTTGGTGCAGCGAAAGGAAAAAATGTAATTGTCGTCACTCTTGAATCCTTGCAAACCTTCTTAATAGGCGCATCAGTCAATGGGCAAGAAGTTACACCATTCCTAAATGAATTCATAAATGAAAGTTATTACTTTGATAACTTTTTCCATCAAACTGGTCAAGGGAAAACATCCGATTCTGAATTTCTAATCGATACGTCGTTGTATCCATTAAATCGAGGGGCTGTATTCTTCACACACGGTAACAATGATTATACTGCGACTCCAGAAATTTTACGTCAGCAAGGTTATTTCACTTCTGTATTCCATGCGAATAACGCAACATTTTGGAATCGTAATATCATGTACTCTGCTCTTGGTTATGATCGTTACTATAATGAGCTTGATTACAAAATTACACCAGAAACAAATTTAAATTGGGGATTAAAAGATATCGAATACTTTGATCAATCAGTAGATATATTAAAAACTGTTAATCAACCATTCTATGCTCGTTTCCTTACTTTAACAAACCATTATCCATTTACGTATGATGAAGATACAAAATTCATTGAACCATACAACTCTGGTAATGGCGTATTTGATCGTTACATCGTAACAGCACGTTACTTAGACGAATCAATTAAAAAATTTATTGAACGTCTAAAGGCCGAGGGGCTTTACGATAATTCTATTATTGTGTTATACGGTGATCATTATGGTATTTCCGAAAAACATAATCGTGCAATGGCACAGTTTTTAGAAAAAGATCAAATAACAGAATTTGATACTTTAAATTTACAACGTACACCTTTATATATTCATATTCCTGGACAAACAGAAGGTCAAACTATTTCAAAGCCCACTGGACAAATCGATATGAAACCTACTATTCTAAATTTATTAGGTGTTGATTCTACGAATGATATTCGTTTTGGCCATGATATGTTTTCAGATGAATATACTGGCTTTGTTGTTTTACGTGATGGTAGCTTCATTACAGATAAGTATGCATACAAAAACAACACTTTCTACGACCGTATAACAGGTGAAATTGTAGATTTACCAAAAAAAGAAGCTCAAGCCCTCATTAAACGTGTACAAAATGAATTACGAATGTCTGACAAAATTATTGAAGGCGATTTATTACGCTTCTCAGAAAGCAATAAAATTAAAACTGGCGAAGTACAAACTAAAATTAAAGAAACAGAAAAATAATCTATATATGAAAAAGGAGCAACTTATTACAGTTGCTCCCTTTTACTTTTATTCTACGCTTGTTTCTAAAGCTACATCCGTATAGGTATTATCATTACCTATATTTAAAATTACTTCACATTGACGCAATCTCAATTCAAAGAGCATGATAGAATCATGATAGATTTCAGGATTTGATTTCATCTTATGTAATATCTCTTGTTTTTCTTGTATTTCTAAATGCGTGTTTTCTACAGCTTGCTTTAAGGAGTTAAATGGATTCCTAAAGAATATATTAATATCTCGCTCTTGTGTGTTTTCAAACAGCTCAAATTGCAAGAAAAATTTCTTCATAATAGAAGCCGTTACCTCAGTATAATCTTCATTTTCTACATACTGTTTGTATTTGTTATATAGCATAGATTTATTTTTAGGAAGAACTCCAAATAATTTACCGGCACTTTTCAGTAAAAATTGTGCTGGCGTAAATCGACGTAAAATATTTACTTCATCCATTTGTATTCTAGTCGTCATCCTGTCAGTATCTCTGCGCCAGTCATCAAGCACTTTAAAGTCACATTCTAACTGTATTCTATTTTCTCCAAATAGTGAATTAAGCCCTTCACTAAGTTCTTCTAAATACGTTTGGCTTTGAAGAAGCTCATTATTAGAAGTTGCAATCCAATTTTGCATAGAAAGAGCAAGATTAGATAGTACAGTTTGTTCTAAATATTTATGCACTCTTTCATTCATTGCTTTATTTAGTTCCGTATCCATGTGCCCGAAATCACTTTCTTCACTAATTATATTAGAACAACTCTTTAATATCTTCGGGATATTTTCAGTAAGATCATTCGTAATTTCAGTCTTCATTGAACGATATGATTGTGTAATGAAATGAATTTTTTCCCTCTCAAATGCAGTAAGGTTATTAATGCTACCGTTTAGTTTCACTAGCATATCTTCATTCCAATTAATAGCATCCACTAGATTGTTTTCTTTCTCAACACGTTTATCCAAAAGATATGTAATTGTTTTTCGAATGAAATATAATAACTTTTCAGTACGTTCTGCATCGATATGTTTATGATTAAAGTTAAAATGAATAAACTCAGTTAAATCATTTAATTGTTGACTACTTGTATATAACGAAGAATAAGGGAAAATTCTCGCATGTGGGAAATATGTGTTTATTCTCGTTGCCGTATCATGTAATACCCTTTTTACTTCTGCTTCACTGTAAATGTTATCGATTTTATTTAATAAGAAATGAATTTGTAAATTTGGCGTATGTTCTTGAATACTTAATAGAATGTCACGTTCTTTATCAGTAAAAGGTGAATCCGCATTCAATACGAACAGTAATTCGTCTACAGAATTTAAATATTCGAATATCTCATCTCTAGTGTCGTTATTCCTATTAAAGCCAGGTGTCACTACAAATGTAAGTTTATTTTCATTTAAAAATCTGCATGGTAATTTAAATTCAACACATGCTCTATCTCTATATGTTTGATGGTGCTGGGACATCATATTATGGTAATCAGAGACATCTTCCGTTGTTGTAATTGCTGAGTCTGTTATGGCGTTTATTTCTATATGAGCATCATTTTTTAAAACTACTACATTTGAAATTGATTTTTCTAATATATTTTCTCCTAATATAGAGTTAATAAATGTAGTTTTTCCGTTTCCTGAAGTTCCCGTTACTAAAATACGATTTGTTCTTAAATCTGCGAGCTCGTCAACTAGCCATTTAAATCGGTGACCTATTTCTATATTGTGCTTTTGTGCCCATTGTGTAATAGATTCAAAAAGATGTAAGCTGTACTCTAAGCCATTTACATGATTAATAGAATGTGACAATAAGTTTTCTGCATGTTCTATATTTGCTGAATCTATTTTGGAAGGGAAAATCTCATCCCATGCCAATACAGCTGCAGATGGAAATACAGCATAAGATGGATTGACTACCTTTAACCAATTTGCTAACAGATTTGGTATGATATCGTTTAATTGTCTAAGCGTATATTGACCTTGAATTAATGCAAAGTACGTTTCTTCGTAAAGAGCAGAAACTTTGTTCCATATATCGGACGAATGTATTTCAATATGTAAGAAAAATTCATTTATTGTATTAAGCCATAATAAATAATTTTGTTCATCTTTATAACTGTTCCAAAGTGATGAAACCATTTGTGTAAATTGTACTTGATCTACATTATTTAATGTAGCTAATGCATCATAAAAATAGTCTGGTGAAATATGTTTAGTAAACCCTTTATCGATATATCCTTTTAACACCTCAAACCATGGATACGATTCTATTCGAATTAACTCATTCACAGCAAGCTCTACTGCACTATCAAAATCTTGCTGTTCCTCATAAAAGGAACGGGCAATTTTTGTGACATTCGGATAATCAGGATTTAAAGAAACTGCTTCTTTAATAACACCGAAAGCTGAGTCAAAATTATTTTGCTCAATGTAAAGAGAAAGTAATTGTAATCTAATTTCGGTCATCAATATTTTATTATCAGTAGTAATGGAAGTATAAATATTTTCAGCAAATGATAATTGATTAAGTTCGAAATAAGCATCCGCAATATTTTTTTGTGCCCATGGTGCTAATTCATTACTAACCTTCTCCCATTTAAAAATAGCTGCTTCAAAATCTTGATGACGATAATAAAATTCACCTTGTGCAAAACGGATATAAGACCCATCAGAAATCTCATTTTTTTCTTCGTTTACATAAGCTTGTCCAAGTACGTCAAGAGTTGGTTTTGTTTCATTTTCCATTAGGAATGTTTCATAATACACCTTTTTTATTAATTGTTTTTCTAATCTCATCTTTTCCCCCACTATATCTTGAAAATACATTTTTAAGATATGTCAATACTTTTTGTATGTATGCTTTTTATCTTAACAAAGAATATCTTTTGGAAAATTTCATTTTCCTTTCATTTTTCAAGTTAGATTGAATTTTTATGAGAAAAGTTTCAGTTTTTTTTCAATTTCCTTTCAGTTATGAAACAGCATTAAATGTTCCTAATAACCTAATAACACTATAATATCCCACATTATATTATCAGGAAAACCCTATATAAACCATATTATAAAAACAATCTATATTGAATTTATATGCATAATTCACTGTGCTGTCAAACAAAAAAACAACAATAGGAGCTAACAGCTATTCTTACCATTTCTTCTCAAATTGTTTTCCTTTAAAATGTTTCAGTGGTTATGTAATTAAATTCCATTAACCTATATAAATAACTAGTCCAAAAAAAATCTATATGCATATCATGTTATAGTAAAGAATTTAGGAGATCCTAAAAGGAGGCATTTTCATGTTTGAAGATAAATCTAAAATAAATTACCCATATGAATTTACTGAAACTACAACAGTTCCTCTAAAGAACCCCATTGATAAAAAATTCAAGAACGGGACAGGTACACATAACTTTCCAATTAAGAAGCACTATAAAGAACAAGTTCTATACACTGAAAAAATTAATAATAACAAAAATAAATAATTGTATAGATCCTTATAACGATTAGCCATGTATAGTTATTTGGTTAGTAATGTAGAAATCTTTATTATACAATTCATGCACCTTTTAAAAAGTGCTGTATACAGCGCTTTTTTATACATAGATAAATTTAAGCTAACGCAGCCAAGAAATAAACTGCAAAGTTACTCCACCATATTTTCGTTTAACAATTAAATCTACATATTAAAAGGGAGCAACAGTAAATGTTGCTCCCTTTTGAAATGTAATTTTATTCACCCTACATAACCCTCTTAAACATCTTCTCCAACTCATAAGTAGAATGATGCACAAGAATTGGTCTTCCGTGCGGGCATGTGTACGGGTTTGTTGTTGTACGTAGTTCTTCCAGTAAGGCAAATATTTGATCGTTCGTTAAATATTGATTTGCTTTAATGGATGCTTTACAGCTCATCATGATGGCTGCTTCTTCACGTAACTTTTTAATATCAACTTTTTTTAGTTTAACGACTTGCTCCATCATTTCATCGATAATTTCTGTTTCTTGTCCTTTCGGGAACCACGTTGGATGCGAGCGGACGATAAAGGATTGATGGCCGAATTGTTCTAAAAATAGCCCGACTTTTTTTAGTTCTTCTAACTGCTCTTCGACACGTAAAAATTCAGTAAGAGATAGATCAATACGGTACGGTACAAGTAACTCTTGTACTTCTTGTGCTACTCTTCCTACTTTATCACGGAAGTATTCATAATTAATACGTTCCTGCGCGGCATGCTGGTCAATCATATATAAGCCTTTATCATTTTGAGCGAAAATATATGTTCCGTGCATTTGTCCAATTGGATAAAGCGGTGGTAATTCATTCCCATTCATTTCAATCTCTTTTATTTCCCGAACTTCTTCTTCTAATTCCTCTAGTTCAAAGTCCTCTTCATTACTGTCCCACGATTTCTCTTCTCGAATTGGTTCTTCAATTATCGGTCTAGTAGATGGCTGCCAACTTTGTTCTTCTCTTATGAGCGACTGTGGTGGTTGCCATTCTTGTTTCGGCGGTTGCCACAGTTGTGCTGGCTGTTTCACAGGCAGCGATTCTTCTTGTTTTTCATCCATGCCAGTTGGTAAAACGATGTCCGGCATGGATGGTTCTTTCGGCTTCGCATGCTCAAACTGGAACTGTTCTTGCACACTTTCGTCTTTTTCTTTTTTCTTCGTTGTTACGCCTGCATCTGGAATGAGCTGTATTTTTTTAAATGCAGCTTGCAATGTTTCTTCGATCAGCTTTAGCAATTCTTGTTCTTTACTAAAACGAACCTCTAACTTCGCTGGATGTACGTTAACGTCAACTAGCATTGGATCCATTTCAATCGATAAGAAGCCAATTGGATACCGGCCGACTGGCAGTAATGTATGGTATCCTTGCTGAATTGCTTTCATTAGTACAAAGTTTCGAACGTAACGACCATTTACGATCGTTGACATATAATTACGAGATGCTCTCGTTACTTCTGGTAATGTTACATAGCCTTTAATTGTAAAGTCTAAAGATTCCGCTTCAATTGGAACAAGCTTCTTCGCAACTTGAATACTGTAAATCGATGCAAGTACTTGTCTTACATCACCGTTACCTGATGTATGAAGCAATTTCTTTTCATTATGAAACAGTTTTAACGATACTTCTGGATGTGACATTGCAATACGATACACGATATCTGTAATATTCCCGAGCTCCGTATGAATGGTTTTCATATATTTAAGACGCGCTGGTGTATTAAAGAATAAGTTTTGTACTGTAATATCTGTTCCTTTTCGGCTCGCAGTTTTCTCTTGCTTTATAATGTCTCCACCTTTAATGATGAGGTGTGTACCAGGCGCATCACCTGTGCTAGTAATTAATTCTAATTCACTAACAGAGGCAATACTCGGCAATGCCTCACCGCGGAAACCGAGTGTTCTTATACGAAACAGATCGTTTTCATCTTTAATTTTACTCGTCGCATGGCGTTCAAAAGCGACGATACAGTCTTCTTCTGCAATACCATCACCGTTATCAATGATACGAATTTTCGATAACCCAGCTTCTTCTAAGTGGATTTCAATAGATGTACTATTCGCATCGATAGAATTTTCCACAAGTTCTTTTACGACTGAGGCAGGGCGCTCTACTACTTCCCCTGCCGCAATTAAATTAGAGAGTTGGTCATCGAGTTTGCGAATTTTCCCCATCTACTTACTCATCCTTTCTTTAACTTCTTCTGTAAGCGATACAATTCGTTCATCGCTTCTAAAGGTGTCATATCAAGTAAATCGATTTTTTTAATTTGCGCAAGTACTGCGCTTTCTTTTTGATCAAGCACAGGCTTGTCTTGTTTTTTTGAAGATTGGTCTCCTCCAAAGAAAGATAGTTGTGACTCTTCTTCAGTCTCTTCTTTCTTTTCTTGTATTTCTGCCGGTTCTTCTTTTACAACTACAGGTTCTGGAACAACTTCTTGTACCTTTACTTCTACACGCTTTGGAATAATAATTTCTTCCTGTCCTTCTAGTTGTGCTAACACTTCTTTCGCGCGGGCAATTAAGCTATCTGGAAGCTCTGCAAGTTGCGCAACGTGAATTCCGTAACTTTTATCAGCTGCTCCATCTTGAATTTTATGAAGGAATACTACTTTTCCATTCTCTTCAATTGCTGAAACGTGTACATTTTTCAGTTGATTTAAACTCTCTTCTAACACAGTCAATTCATGATAATGCGTAGAGAATAACGTTTTTGCACCAATTTGGTCATGAATATGTTCAATGATCGCTTGTGCAAGTGCCATGCCATCATACGTAGATGTACCGCGTCCAATTTCATCGAATAAAATTAAACTTCTTTCTGATGCGTTTGCAATTGCATTTTTCGCTTCTAACATTTCGACCATAAATGTACTTTGACCTGAAATTAAATCATCTGCTGCACCAATTCTCGTAAAGATTTGGTCAAATACAGGTAATACTGCTTCTGTTGCTGGTACGAAACAACCAATTTGTGACATAACCGTTACAAGTGCTAACTGTCTCATATACGTACTTTTACCAGACATGTTCGGTCCTGTAATTAAAAAGACATCCATCTTCTCTGGCATAATACAATCATTCGGTACATACAATTTCCCGTTCAATACTTTTTCAACGACAGGATGACGACCATCTTTAATAAAGATTTCACGCTTCGTTGTTAGTACAGGTTTTACAAACTGTTCTTCTTCACTAACTGTCGCAAAACTTTGCAGTACGTCTAATTCACTAATTACTTTCGCTAAATGTTGTAATTTCGGAATAAATACTTTTACTTCTTCACGAAGCGCTGTAAATAAATCGTATTCTAGTTGTACAATTTTTTCTTCTGCTTCTAAAATTAACGTTTCTTTTTCTTTCAGTTCATCTGTAATGAAACGTTCAGCATTAGCAAGCGTTTGTTTTCGTTCGTAGCGGCCTTCTGGAAGTGCTGCAAGATTCGCCTTCGTCACTTCAATGTAGTAGCCGAAAATACGGTTGTACCCGATTTTTAACGATTTAACTCCTGTAATATCACGCTCTCGTTTTTCAAGCTCAGCGATCCACGTTTTTCCGTTTTTACTAACGTAACGATATTGATCAAGCTTGTCATTATAACCGTCTTTAATAATATCTCCATCTTTAATAGAAAGCGGTGGGTTTTCTTGAATACTTCTTCCTAGTAATTCAGTTAAGCTCTCACATGGATCCGCCCCTTGAATTAACCTTGCTGCATAAGCATTATCTAACAAACTAATCGCTTCTAAAATAGCTGGTACTTGAAGTAAAGATCGTCTTAACTGTAATAAGTCCCTTGCATTGACATTACCAAATGCAACTTTTCCTGCTAAACGTTCTAAATCATATACTTCTTTTAATTTTTCTTTTAAATCTTCACGTAAGAAGTAATCATTTACAAATGTTTCAACCATTTCTAAACGCTCTTCAACTTTTTCTTTCTGAATAAGTGGACGTTCCATCCACTGTTTTAACATACGACCACCCATAGCTGTTTTTGTTTTATCCAATAGCCATAATAATGATCCTGTTTTTTCTTTCGTTCGAAGTGTTTCTGTCAGCTCTAAATTTCGCTTTGAATGCACATCAATTTTCATAAATTGATTCGTATAATAAATTTCTACAGGTTGTAAATGATCTAATGAACGTTTTTGCGTTCTTATCACATAGTTAAATAAGCGTCCAATTGCTTTAATTAACTTTGCTTGCGAAACATTTTTCACAAGATGTTCTAATCCTTCAGGAATTGCCGTTGCATCTTCATATGAGATTGTCATTTTTAACGTTTCAGTTAATTTATTTAATTCATCTTTAGAAAATGAAGAATCTACAACAATTTCTTTCGAACCAGTTGCATACACTTCTAATAAAATATCTTCTACTGAACCTGTTAACAACGTTACTGTATTTTGTCCAGTCGTTAAATCATTACAAGCTAATGCATATGATCCATCTTCAAAATGTGTTAATGCGGCTAAAAAGTTATTTTCTTTCTCATCAATCGTACGCCCTTCCATCATCGTTCCTGGCGTAATTAGTTGTACTACTTCACGGCGCACTACACCTTTAGCTGTTTTTGGATCTTCCACTTGCTCACAAACAGCTACTTTATATCCTTTTTCAACAAGTTGTTCAATATAGTTTTTAGCTGCATGATGCGGTACACCGCACATCGGTATACGATCACTACTGCCACCATCTCGGCTCGTTAATGTAATTTCAAGCTCATGAGCTGCTTTAACGGCATCTTCAAAGAACATTTCATAAAAATCGCCTAATCGGAAAAATAAAAAGGCATCTTGATAGTCTGCCTTAACCTTTAAATATTGCTGTATCATAGGGGTATATTGCGTCATACTTTTCCTCCATAATTCTTACATAGTAATCAATTTTCATATATGTCACATTTCACGGACATCCATATCTCCTATTTCAGGAGTCTTTCTTCATTATAACATATTTCATAAAGAATCATGTTCATTCAGCGCCACTTATATAAAGTAAAAAGCTAGGAAGAACTTCTCCCTAGCTTTCTATTACTCTTCTTCTGCATCAACGATAAAGTTCGGATCTAATTCTTCAAATTCATCATCAGCAATTTGGAAATCATCATCTGATTCTACGCAGCCTTCAGGATTTACACTTACACAAATTTTCGTTTCTCCAACTACTTCTGTTACAAATTCACGTTCTACAGTTACAACAATTTTATTACCGTTTGGTGATACAAGCGCTTCTAAACAATTTGGTGGCTGAATAACACGAGCAATAATTTCTAAATCGTCACCAGAAAAGTTTTTATCACGATAACCAATGCTTACTTCGTCCGTGTAGTTCACACGTTCTGTTACAACTTCAGTCTTTGTATTTCCATCAAATGAATACCAAGTGTTCACATCATAGAAACCTTCAATTTCCACATGCTTCCCATTCTTTCTTGCTTCGTACGAGTGGTTAATTACCCAGCACCCTAAAATACTTGTTGGTTCATTATTCGATTCACATGTATGCGTTGACTTTGTATACTTACGTCCTTTTCCAACCACTGCTTTTGTAATAATCTCTCTAAATTCGGACATTCGTAACCCTCCTCAATCACTATTCACTTAATCATATGCGTGACAATAGCGGAATGTGTCATTCTTTTTTTGAGAAGAACTTACGTTTAATCAACTAAAAAAAAGAGATGTCAATATGACATCTCTTTAACAACCACAATTTCCTTTTTTACTTTCTACCGCTGCGCCAGTTTCACCCTTAAGTACATCGCCACCAGTTGAAATTAATATTTCATCTGTAACGTTGTTAGAAATTGTACTAGCAACTAACTGTAATAAGTCATTTACGTATGTTTGTGAAGATTTAAATTCTTGTACGACTGGAATACTGTCTAACTTATCTTGCAATGCATCAATTTCAGCTTCTACCTTTTTTAAAGCTTCCCACTTCCCGTAATGCTGCAAGTTTACTGCTTGTTTTTGCAGTGCTTTAATTTCATCGATTGCGCGCTTTACATTTTCATTTTTATGAATTTGCGCCTCTGCTTTCTTAAAAAAATCAACTTCTTCTGTTTCAGAAATCATTTTTGCTAATTCTTTCGCTTGTTCAACAATGTCATCTTTCGAATATACTTTCATCTATTATTTCACCTCAATCGGCTCTTCAACTAATTCCCCGTTAAGAGACCAAGTTTTTGCTTCCGTTACTTTTACTTTCACAAGCTGACCAATTAAAGATTTTGAAGCGACGAAGTTTACAAGTTTATTCGTACGAGTATAACCTGCAAGTACTTCCGGATTATTTTTACTTTCCCCATCAACTAACACTTCTACAATTTGACCTTTATAACGACTATTCTTTTCAATTGCCAACGTATTTACTAGTGTATTTAAGCGTTGAAGACGTTCTTTCTTTACTTCCATCGGTACATTATCTTTCATTTTTGCAGCTGGTGTACCTTCGCGAGGAGAATAAATAAATGTAAAGGCAGTATCAAATCCTACTTCACGATATAACGACATCGTTTCTTCAAATTGCTCATCTGTTTCATTTGGGAAACCAACGATAATATCTGTTGTTAATACTGCATCTGGAATTGCTTCTTTAATTTTTCTTACAAGTTCTAAATAATGCTCACGTGAATATTTACGCGCCATAATTTTCAACATATCTGTACTTCCAGATTGAACTGGTAAATGGATATGTTCTACTAGGTTGCCACCTTTGCCAAGCACTTCAATTAAGTGATCATCGAAATCACGTGGATGGCTCGTTGTAAAACGAATACGGGCAATATCAACTTTACGAAGTTCGTCCATTAAATCGCCAAGACCGTATTCTACATCTTCAAAGTCTTTACCATATGCATTTACGTTTTGTCCAAGTAACGTAATTTCTTTATAACCATTTGCAGCTAAATGACGAATCTCTTGGATAATATCTTCTGGACGTCTACTTCGCTCTTTTCCGCGTGTATACGGTACAATACAATACGTACAGAACTTATCACAGCCATACATAATATTTACCCAAGCTTTAATATCACCACGACGTACTTTCGGAAGGTTTTCAATTACGTCGCCTTCCTTTGACCATACTTCAACTACCGTCTCTTTCGAGAACATCGCATCTTTTAGAATGTACGGTAATCTATGAATATTATGCGTTCCAAATACCATATCTACATGCTGATTTTTTTGCATAATTTTATTTACAACAGATTCTTCTTGAGACATACAACCACATACACCAATTAAAAGGTCCGGATTTCTTCGTTTTAGTGACTTTAAATGGCCTAGTTCACCAAACACTTTATTTTCAGCATTTTCACGAATCGCACAAGTATTTAATAAAACTACATCTGCATCCTCAGTTGAAAAAGTTGGTTCATATCCAAGCGTTGTGAAAATACCTGCCATTACTTCCGTATCATGCTCATTCATTTGACAACCATATGTACGAATATAGAACTTTCTTCCTGTACCAAAATTGCGAAACTCTTCAGGTAAGCCAAAATCCCGTTCAATTTTAACTTCTTCTTTCCCTCGCTTTTTCGCATCCTTTAAGGAAGGTGGTTGATATACACTTTCAAAGTATTTACTATAATCTTTCTCTTCTTTTTTCGTAGAGGAATTTGCTTGTTGACTTGCTAATCGTTGTTGCTCGTTCATCGGTAATCTCCTTTCACCCTTAACTATACACACTCTATAGTCCATTTTAATGCGCTTAGACTCACCTCAAAAATGGTTAGATAGCTTGGAGATAACTTGTCCTTTGAAACTTGAGTAATCAATCTAATCATTCATAAGAATGAAGTCTTCCCCACGCAAATAGACATTCCCTTTTTATCATTTCTTGTTGTCCTACCCAAAAGCATATTGCTTTATCCCTATAAACATTACCATAGTATGACGTGTTTCGCCAATTTTAACAATCCAGAGGCCCTTTATTATCTTACATTTCATAAGCAATGAACTTGCCATTTTCATACAACGATTTACATATTATTTTACCATTCTGAATTTTCTAAGTAAATAAAACTACCCTATATTTTTTGCACATAAAAAAAGGTTACCAAATCGGCAACCTCCTCTTCTTACATTACATAAATTCAGCAACAAGCTCATCAAACATTTTCTGATCCATATTTAAATCAGATTTCACTAAAGGCTCTTCACTATAGCCTTTAACAAGTTCTTGATATGATGGTTGCTTAGTATTTTGATAAATTAAACCTGTTACTAATCCGTTATTTTCCATTAACGTTTGCATAGCCATCATGCGATTAGACGGATCATATCCCTCTACTGTACTTAGTTTCGTTAAATTCTCTTTAAACCAATCGTAAGTATTTACTTTATTGTAAGTAACACATGGGCTGAATACGTTAATTAATGAAAATCCTTTATGGTTAATACCAGCTTCAATAATTTGTGTTAATTCTTTTAAATCACTTGAAAAGCTTTGCGCCACAAATGTTGCACCAGCTGTTAAAGCCATTTCCATAACATTTAGTGACGGTTCAATTGAACCTTGTGGTGTACTTTTCGTTTTAAATCCAGCTTCACTACGTGGTGAAGTTTGCCCTTTTGTTAATCCGTAAATTTGGTTATCCATTACGATGTACGTAATGTCGATATTACGACGAATAGAATGGATTGTATGTCCCATACCGATTGCAAATCCATCACCGTCACCACCTGATGCGATAACTGTTAAATCACGATTTGCCATTTTCACACCTTGTGCAATTGGAAGGGCACGACCATGAATACTATGCAAACCATACGAATTAATATAACCTGAAATACGACCTGAACAGCCGATACCAGAAATAACAGCAAGTTCATCTGGGTTTAAGCCAACGTTAGCTGCCGCACGTTGAATTGCAGCTTGCACCGAGAAGTCTCCGCAACCTGGGCACCAGTTTGGTTTTACACTGTTACGAAAGTCCTTAAATGTTGCCATTTAGTACAACCCCTTTTTTGCATTCGTTGTAAATCTCTTTTGGCAAGAATGGGTTTCCATCATATTTTAAAAGACTAGAAATTTTCTCACCATTACCAAGATTCATTTTCATAATGTTAGCAAGCTGACCTGTTGCATTGTTTTCTACAACTACAACGCGCTTCGCATTTTTCACAAGTGGATCGATTTCAGCTGTAGGGAACGGGTGAATTAAGCGCACATGAGCATGGTTTACTTTCATACCCTCTTGTTCTAAACGCTCCATTGCCTCTTCGATCGCACCACGAGTTGAATTAAATCCAACAAGCAATACGTCTGCTTCGTCATGCTTAACATTTTTATAAACAGGGGTATTAAACTTCAAGTTATCCATTTTACGGAAACGTTTGTCCATTTGATCTTTACGGTTTATTGCTGATTCAGAAGGTTTACCCATTTCATCATGTTCTACACCTGTAACATGGTGAATACCATTTTTCATACCAGGTAAAACACGTGGTGAAACGCCATCTTCTGTTACTTCATAACGCTTGAAGTATGCTTTATTCTCACGTTCTGGTATTTCTATGTCTAAATCAAGCTTACCACGGCGAATTTCCACTTTATCTAACTTAAGTGGTTCTACAGTTTGTTTCCCTAAAGAAAGCTGTAAATCTGTTAAGAAGATAACAGGAACTTGATATTCTTCAGCTAAGTTAAACGCTTCTACAATATCATAGAAAGCTTCTTCAACTGTACTTGGTGCCATTACGATTTTTGGAATCTCACCATGCGTACCGTAAATCATCGCCATTAAATCAGACTGCTCTTGTTTCGTTGGTAATCCCGTACTTGGACCACCGCGTTGTGTATCAACAATTACTAATGGTGTTTCTGTAATACCCGCTAAACCAATCGCTTCCATCATTAAAGACAGACCAGGACCAGCAGACGCTGTTAATGTACGAACACCAGCATAGTTTGCACCGATTGCCATTGTACAAGCTGCGATTTCATCCTCAGTTTGGATTACTGTTCCGCCGACTTTCGGTAATTTTTTAATTAAGTATTCCATAATTTCTGATGCAGGTGTGATTGGGTATGCTGACATAAAACGAGCACCACCAGCTACCGCACCAAATGCGATTGCATCGTTTCCAATCATAAACATGCGTTTTTTACCATCAGCTTTTTCAAGCTGCATCATGTTTACTTTCTCACCTAGTAATTCTTTCATATATTGAGAGCCGCGTTTAATTGCGTCCATATTCTTTTGAACGACTTGCTCTCCTTTACGACCAAAGATTTCTTCAACAACATCTAAATAAGCTGTTTCGTCTAATCCTAATACCGCACTTGATGCTCCAACAGCAACCATGTTTTTCATTAATGATGTGCCTAATTCTGAAGCAATATCTGTAAACGGTATCACATATAGATTTACATCTGTATTATCAGGTATTGTTGGATTAAATTTCGCATCCGCAACTACAATTCCACCTGGACGTAGTTCGTGGAAGTTAAAATCAATTGTTTCTTGGTCAAAAGCAATTAAAATATCTAAATCATCTGAGATCGCTCGTACTTCTGTTGTACTTACACGAATTTTATTATTTGTATGGCCGCCTTTTATACGTGATGAGAAGTGGCGGTAACCGTATAGGTAATATCCTAATCGGTTTAATGCAATACAGAAGATTTCTCCTGTACTTTCAATTCCTTCACCTTGTTGGCCTCCAACTTTCCATGAAAGTTGACTAATCATCTCCTACACCCCTTTTGGCTGCATTCATTGTAGTGTATTTTTTTACAGTAATAGTTTAGCATTTTTTATGCAAATAAACTACAACGGACGCAAATTATGCCTCTTCTGATTTCCCTGAATCTTTAGTATAAAGCTATTTTGTTTTTCATTCTAGTATTAGGTCTTAAAAAAATCAATAATATCAAATGAATTTATTTTAATTTTTCTGAATCTTTAAAACAAAAACTCAAAAACTTATATGTTCAACAAAATTATCGTATAAAAATCGTTCGACCATAGATGCATCATAGTGTTTGTAAAGCTCATTAACTACATTTTCATACTCTCTATATGCAGTTAAATCTACAACCGTCTCCAAAATCCCATCAAAGTCTGAACCAAAGCCTATATTCTTTTCTCCACCTAAGGAACAAATATATTCAATATGTCTTACTATATCTGTTATATTCACCTGTCTTTCGCTCGTTAAAAATTGCGGTACAAAAGTAACTCCAATCACGCTATTTTTCTTTATGAGTGCTCTAATTTGTTCATCATTTAAATTACGTGGATGTTGACAAAATTTATAGCAATTTGAATGAGATGCAATTGGGTTTTTAGCAATTTCTATAACATCCCAAAAGCTTCTTTCATTCAAGTGAGACACGTCAGTCCATAAATGTAACATATTCAGTTCTTGTACAATATGTTTCCCAAAGGTTGTTAAACCCGCTCCACGCGTCTCTAGCGCACCGTCAGCTAATAAATTGGCATAGTTGTTCCATGTCAGCCCAAAGGAACGCACTCCCAATCGATAAAACAGCCGTAATTTCATTGCATCCTTTCCAATTGCTTCGCAACCTTCTAATGTTAACAGCGCTCCAATCTCGTCCTGTTTTAACATGTTAATATCATCTTTTGTCTGAATAAACTTCACACCCGGTAATGATAAAATTTCATTATAAAAAATATCTACCATTTGTAATGCCACTTCAAATCGTTTTTCATATAGCACCGTTTCTGGCACATATATAGCAAAACATTGTATACTCCCTTTTCTTTTCTTTAATTGTTCAAATGTAATATGTAATTGCGGATCGTTTTTAAAATCCTTTTTCCCCTGTGCACTCCATAACTGAAAGAGTACATCACAATGAGCATCAAAAATTTTCATTTCCATTCCTCCATTATAAAAACAACCTGTTTGCATACTGCAAACAGGTTGTTTAAACTTAACGAGGTTCTACAATTAATTTTATTGCTGTACGCTCTTCGCCATCAATCATAATATCTGTAAACGCTGGGATACAAATCAGGTCCAAACCACTAGGCGCTACAAATCCTCTTGCGATTGCTACTGCCTTTACCGCTTGGTTCAATGCACCTGCACCAATAGCTTGAATTTCTGCTGTTCCGCGTTCGCGAATAACACCTGCAAGTGCACCAGCTACAGAATTAGGGACCGACGTTGCTTTAACTTTTAATATTTCCATTCCGCGTTTCCTCCTCGTTTCTTTAAAAAGTATTAGCAATTATTTCACTTTAACTTATATTCACGAGGAATGGCGCGTATTCCTGCTAAATTTTCGTAATTTTTCTAAAAAATTAAAATATAATAACTTATCTAAAATTTAACGTTGATTTACTCAAAAAATGGTTGATCGTCATTAATTAAAATGCGCTCAATTTTCTTTGCTTTTCCTGTATTTGGATCCACATCAATTAACACTGCACTTAATTGCGTTCTACCACTTGTTACTTCAAATCGTACCGGTAAGTTCGTTAAAAACTTCTTCAATACCGCTTCTCGGTCCATACCTAATATTCCATCATATGGCCCTGTCATCCCAACATCTGTAATATATGCCGTTCCGCTTGGTAAAATACGGTTATCCGCTGTAGGGACATGCGTATGCGTACCTACTACTGCTGTAGCACGTCCATCTACATACCAACCTAGCGCTTGTTTTTCACTTGTAGTCTCCGCATGGAAATCAACAAAGATAATATTCGTACGTTTTTTCGCAATATTAATTAATTCATCCACTTTACGGAATGGACAATCAATCGGAGGAAGGAAAGTACGTCCTTGTAAGTTAATGACTGCAACTTCTTTTCCATTACAGTTCACAAAGATAAGTCCTTTTCCTGGAGTTCCTTCTGGGAAGTTAGCTGGTCTTGCAAGATATTTTGCATCATCGATGAATTCAAATACTTCACGATTATCCCAAGCATGGTTTCCAAGTGTAACTGCTTGCGCCCCACACTCTAAAAAGTTTCGATATATTTTTTCTGTAATCCCACGGCCACCTGCTGCGTTTTCTCCATTAATGATTGTTACTGTAGGTGTATATTTTTTCTTTAATGCCGGTACGTATTGTTGAATCATACCTCTACCAGGAGATCCTACTACATCCCCAACAAATAATATTCTCATATGTCTTACCCTTTCTATGTACTGCATTTTTTATTGCTATAGCATTAAGGAAATTCCTTATAATATGTTTATTATAAGTTTGTTTCACTTTTACGCTATATAACTAACTGTCTTTATTTTATCCAATTCCAACACAAAAAAATAAAGTGGTGTTTCACCACTTTATTTTGCGTATTCCACTGCACGTGTTTCACGAATAACAGTTACTTTAATATGTCCTGGATAATCCAGTTCATTTTCAATACGTTTTCGGATATCACGAGCTAAACGATGAGCTTCTAAATCATCGATTGTATCTGGTTTTACCAAAATACGAACTTCACGTCCTGCTTGAATTGCAAATGATTTTTCAACGCCTTCATAAGACTCTGAAATCTCTTCTAACTTTTCAAGACGACGAATGTAGTTTTCAAGCGTTTCACTACGAGCTCCCGGTCTTGCAGCTGATAAAGCATCTGCTGCTGCAACTAAAACTGCAATGATAGAAGTTGGTTCTGTGTCACCATGGTGAGATGCGATACTGTTTATAACTACAGGATGCTCTTTATATTTCGTTGCGAGTTCAACACCAATTTCAACGTGGCTACCTTCTACTTCATGGTCAATCGCTTTTCCGATATCATGTAATAGACCAGCACGTCTTGCTAGTTTTTCATCCTCGCCAAGTTCTGCTGCCATAAGTCCAGTTAAATATGCAACTTCCATAGAGTGTTTTAAGACGTTTTGTCCATAACTTGTACGGTATTTCAAACGACCTAAAATTTTAATTAAATCTGGGTGTAATCCGTGAA
The DNA here is from genome assembly GCF_057809515.1 of Bacillus sp. FG16. Lineage (NCBI taxonomy): Bacteria > Bacillati > Bacillota > Bacilli > Caryophanales > Bacillaceae > Bacillus > Bacillus sp. FG16. Next base: position 158,714 of record NZ_JBMDKC010000002.1, on the reverse strand, counting down.
CACCCACTTCAAACGTTGTTTGCTCTCCGACTTCGCGAATATACTCGTCCACTTCACGTCTTGATTTTTCGACCATCTCTTCAATACGCGCTGGGTGAATACGTCCGTCCTGTACTAGTTTATCAAGAGCGATACGAGCTGTTTCACGACGAATTGGATCGAATCCAGAAAGGATTACCGCCTCTGGTGTATCATCGATAATTAAGTCAATACCCGTTAACGTTTCTAACGTACGAATATTACGACCTTCACGCCCGATAATACGTCCCTTCATTTCGTCATTTGGAAGATTTACAACCGAAACGGTTGTTTCAGCAACATGATCAGCTGCACATCTTTGCATTGCAAGAGATAAAATCTCTTTTGCTTTCTTATCCGCTTCTTCTTTCGCGCGAACTTCACTTTCTTTTACCATAACAGCGATTTCATGAGAAACTTCATTTTCTACTTTACCAAGAATAATTGCTTTCGCTTGTTCGCGTGTCAGATTGGAAATGCGCTCTAATTCTGTTTGTTGCTTTTGAACTAACTCTCCCACTTTGCTTTCCAACTCTTCAATCTGTTGTTGTCTCGCTACAAGAGAATCCTCTTTCTTCTCTAACTGCTGCTCGCGTTTATCGAGCGTTTCGTCTTTACGATCAAGGTTCTCTTCTTTTTGCATTAAACGATTTTCTTGTTTTTGTAATTCGCTTCTACGGTCACGAATTTCTAATTCAGCTTCTGTACGAAGTGTATGAATTTCATCCTTTGCTTCTAAAAGCGCTTCTTTCTTAAGTGCTTCAGCCTCACGATTCGCTTCGTCTAGAATACGTTTCGCTTCATTAGCCGCACCATTAATCTTCGCTTCAGCAATAGACTTTCGAACAAAAAAGCCAACAACTGCACCGACTGTTGTTGCAAGCAAAATGGAGATGAGTATCCAAACTGTACTACTCATGATTTCACCTCCCCTTGCTATGAATGAAAAAAGACTGTCGGCATGTACATTAAATTACAATATACAGCAAAGACCGTCGTCCCGCTTTTTTAAGGGACTTTCTTCATTTCACAATTAAAATGTCATATTATTATTTCGGTAAGTTTTAAACCTTACTCCGAATATTACTTCTCTTCTTGAGAAGAGTATATCGTATATAAGAAAAAATATACATTCTCATTGTATCTATCGTAATTTTCATTGTCAAGCGTTGTCTACTTTTACTTTCTTTACCTTCAGTCCTGAATGTTATCTGAATTTGAAAAATTGATAGCATATTATCCTGGAAAACCTTAGTAAATACCATTTTATTCCCTTAAAACGCATGAATATTCCTCTTTACACATCCCATTTGAGTCAAAAAAATATTTTAGCCACTACGATAAATACCCCTTTAATAGAAGGTAAAAAAATAAAAGACACGGGACCCGTGTCTTTTATTTTTTAATCTTGAAGAGTTGAATCTTCCGTGTCTTCCACACCAGAATCTTCACCAATTCCGTGATGATCACGAACAAAGAAGGCAATTTCCTCTCTTAAGTCCGTATTCTCTTTTAAGAATTGCTTCGAATTTTCACGACCTTGTCCTAAACGTTCTTCATTATAAGAATACCAAGCACCGCTCTTTTGAACGATATCAAGCTCAGAAGCCATATCCAAGATTTCACCTTCTCTTGAAATACCTTCTCCGTACATAATATCAACTTCAGCAACACGGAATGGTGGCGCTACTTTATTTTTCACTACTTTTACTTTTGTTTTATTACCAACGATGTCGTTACCTTGCTTTAATTGCTCCGCACGACGCACTTCAAGACGAACAGTTGAATAGAATTTCAACGCACGACCACCTGGAGTTGTTTCTGGCACTATCTATAGATTTTCCATCTCTATAGTCTGGACTATCTCTTCATCTCTTTACAGAGAGCCTTGCACTTCCAGCAGTAGCCTATCATCTGCCGTACCCTACTCAGTTAACTAAAAGTCCTTTTCGGTAGTCTCTACACCTTCCCCATATCACTATGGAGCTTGGCACGGTATTACCCTAAATAATGGTGGGCTTCACCGTTAGCAACTATATGGATAGTTACACCCTTAGGCAATAAGGTTCACAAGGTTTTTTAACATGCTATCACTAGCAAGGGAAACCCATGGTAAACTCCTTAATCTTTTGTAAGACTTTTTCTTTATTTGCTAACTCTTCTTCATGTATAACAAGATATTTATAGCAGCCCTCTTCCATAAATAAAAGTTTTCTTTTATCTCGTTCTTTTATCTTTTTGAGTGAGTGTGCCCATTTCCCATGGACATCTAAACAATATTTTCTACCTAAGTAGAAATCAATAGACCACTTATCGATTCTTTTTTGCTTAATGAACGCCAGATCTAAACTTAACAACATCTGTTCAACCTGTTGTTCCAGTAAAGTATCATAATTTTTCTTTCTGACCTTTACATTAAGCTCTTTTCTCCTCTTAGCAACACATGTATCGGATACGCCATACTTAATAGCAATTTCAACATGTGATAAATATGGATTTTTCAATTCTTGTTCAACTTCTGCGGTTTTAGGCAAGTAAATCTTTCTATGTCTGGTTCTTTTAATTCCGAGTAACTTTAATATTTCACCTACTCGCCTTTCATCAAGATTAATTTCTTTACCTATATCTTTCAATTTTCTATCCGCATGTTTCACAATAAAATCCACTTGCCATTGTTCTATGTTTCGATAAGTTCTATTTCCAATTGTCACTGCCACTTTAATCTCTCCCTATAAGAAATCCCTTATAAAGACTTAGTCGAAGAAGACAAATAAAGACTCAAGTACATCACTTTGATTAAGCAACTTGTAGTTGATTTCCGAACATAACCCCAACTTTTTCACGAATTTGGTTAATAAAGATTGCAATTGTTTTTGATTTGTTGATTGCTCCTGAAAGCTTACGAAGTGCTTGTGACATTAAACGTGCTTGTAAACCTACGTGTGAGTCACCCATGTCTCCTTCAATCTCTGCTTTCGGTACAAGAGCTGCTACAGAGTCAATTACGATAATGTCAACCGCACCACTTCGTACAAGTGCTTCTGCGATTTCTAATCCTTGCTCCCCTGTATCAGGCTGTGATAATAGTAATTCATCTATGTTAACGCCTAATTTTTGTGCATATACAGGATCCATTGCGTGCTCCGCATCGATGAATGCTGCTTGTCCACCTTGACGTTGTACTTCTGCAATTGCATGTAATGAAACTGTCGTTTTACCTGAACTTTCAGGTCCGTAAATTTCGATAATACGGCCACGTGGGTATCCGCCTACCCCTAGCGCCACATCAAGTGCTAAAGAACCACTTGAAATTGTAGAAATTCTACGTTCCGCTTGTTCTCCTAATTTCATAATTGAACCTTTACCGAATTGCTTCTCTATTTGTTTTAACGCCATATCTAATGCCGCTTGACGATCACTCATTCAAAATTCCTCCTTAACTGAATTGCTAATCTTATTATACCTATTTTCAATTCAATTTGCCAACAAAAATCGAACATTTATTCGATTTTTTTATTTTCCATCACACAAATACGGAATTTAACTATAAAAAAAGCTAGAAGAAACTTATATCTCTTCTAGCTTTTTATATAAATGATAAAATCCATATTTTGCTGATCGTTCTCTAATTTGTTGACGACTTCCACTTAAATTAAGAGGAAAGACTGCAGTTTGTTCACCATTAATCGCTAATCCAACAAATACTGTTCCTGGCTCTTTCTGTTCTGAAGCATCTGGCCCTGCTACCCCAGTGAAACTAATTCCGATATCCGCTTTTAATAAATCCTTAACATTTTCAGCAAGATAACGAGCACATTCTTTACTAACTGCACCATCAGTATGCAACACTTCTTCAGGCACACGTAAAACATGTTGCTTCACATCATTATGATAACAAATGACACCGCCCTTAAATACAGAAGAAACACCAGCATTTTCAGTTACTTGATTTCCAAAAAGACCACCTGTTAAACTTTCTGCACATGCTAAAGTTAACCCTTTTCTCTTCAATAACTCGATTGCCTTATAATGCAAAAATTCTTGGTCATATCCGTAGAAAAATTCTCCTACTCTTTCTAAAATCAAATCTTCCACATGTTGAATTAGTTTCTCCGCTTCGCTAACATTTTGATGCTTAGCGGTTAAACGTAATGTCACTTCTCCATCATTTGCTAGCGGGGCAATTGTTGGGTTTGTTTGTCCATCAATTAAATCTTGAACTTTCACCTCTAATTGGGACTCCCCAATACCGAAGAAACGAAGCACACGAGAATAAATGTTTTCTCCTGTTGTAAAATTACGTAAAAAAGGCTCTACGTAACTTACATACATTGGTTTCATTTCTTTTGGCGGCCCTGGTAATAAAATATAAACTTTTCCGTTCTTATTTACCCCCATACCCGGCGCCATACCGTGGTCATTTGCAAATACTGTTGCTCCATTTAAAACGAGCGCTTGCTTTTTATTATTCTCCGTAAATTCACGGCCTGTACGCTTAAAGTAATTACTTATTAAGGCTAATGCCTTTTCATCATACACAAGCTTTTCATCTAAACTAGCCGCTATCGTTTCTTTCGTTAAATCATCTTTTGTCGGTCCTAATCCACCTGTAAAAATAAGTATATCAGCACGTTCTTCCGCAGCTTCAATCGCCTTTTGCAGTCGCTTATTATTATCACCAACAACAGTATGATAGTAAACGTTAATTCCAATTGAAGCCAACTTTTCAGATAAAAACTGGGCATTTGTATTTGCAATTTGTCCAAGTAATAATTCAGTTCCAACCGCAATAATCTCAGCATTCATCCCAATTCCCCCATAAACTTCTATTTTGAGTTTACAAAAGCAGCTCTATTCTTCCAGAAATAATCCCATCCTGAAATAACAGTAAAGATTAATGCAATCCATATGAAGATATCAGCAACTGGAATATGGATTAAATTTAAAGGTACATCGTGTAATAAATATGCTGCAATCGCAATAATTTGTGTCCATGTCTTAATTTTCCCTAGCTGATTTGCCGCAACTACTTCCCCTGTTCCAGCAAGTACAAGACGTAAACCTGTTACAGCAAACTCACGACTGATAATTACAATAACAATCCAAGCCGGTACATATTGCATCTCTACCAATGTAATAAGTGCTGCCGAAACAAGTAATTTATCAGCTAATGGGTCAAGAAACTTCCCTAAATTCGTTACAAGATTATACTTTCTTGCGTAATGTCCATCAATCCAATCTGTAGCTGAAGCAATGATAAAGATAAGTGCCCCTACTAAATGTTGAATTGGCAAATCAACATCACCAATTTTGTATGAACCCCAATCAAAGGGCGCTAACATAATTACCATAAAAATTGGAATTAAGAAGATTCTAGATATTGTAATTTTATTTGGTAAATTCACAGCTATTCCTCCATCATATCAAAAACATTTGTTCATTGAAAAAAGTCATCGAAGCGATGACTGTTATTGTGCAGGTTGCTCTATCCCTTGGTTTTTTATCACCAATCTTTGGTGAAGTTCTTTTTCTGGGTCTAGTGGGAAAGCAACCACTTGGCCATTCAGTTTAACTTCAACATTCGTTGCATTTCCAATATTAAGTCGTACTTCTTTTAATGTTGATACATCACGTTTTTCTGTTTGACCACCTTGTACTGTAGTGTTTAAAATTTCGTTACCCGCATCATCTTTAACATCTACATAGCTTGTACCCTTCGCTATGATTTCCAATTCTAACGTTTTATTATTATGAATTTCCAAAGTAGATACCTTACCAGTTGTTCCAACTACTTTCACTTCTTGCTGTCCCGTTGGTGGTGCTGGTTGCTCTTCTTTCTTTGGTTCTTCTTTCTTTGGTTCCTCTTTTTTTGGCTCTTCCGCTTTCGCTTCATCTTTCTTCGTATCTAACGGAGAATCTTTCGCTTTTTGAACTTCAATTTTCTCACTTTGAGCACTCGGAACTTTTTCATCATCTTTTCCAGTTAACGCTTGAAACACAAACCAGATTACCACTCCAACTGCAATTACTAACAGCGCAACTAAGATTTTCGGCATGTGATCTGCAACTGGCCATGATGAAGATTTTTGCATTGTTTCTTGTGTCTTTTGTCCCGTTGATACTTGTGGAACTTCACGCTTTTCAGATTGTGGTATCGTACTCTGATGTTCTACAAGTAGTTCCTCACCATTTAATCCAACCGCATCTGCGTATTGTTTAATGAATGCACGCGCATAAAAAGCTCCTGGCAATACATCATAATTGCCTTCTTCAATTGCCACTAGATGGCGTTTTTGAATTTTTGTAATCTCATGCAGCTGATCAATAGACAAGCCTTTCGCTTCTCTTGCTTCTTTCAGCTTTTGTCCCAATTCCGTCACTACTAACACCTCAATATTTCTTTAAAAGTCAAACATAGAGAAATTATTTTGCGTACCTTGCTCAATTTCATCTACTAAATTATATTGAATTTCTTCATCATAATCGTTACGCAACTCGATAATATAATCAAAATCATCCAATGTGTATTCTGACTGACTCACAAATACATCAGGATGTTCCACAACTTTCGTTGCAGGCAATCTCATAATTTCACGAACGAGCTGCCAATGTCTTTCGTTGGCACGCTTCGTTGACACAATTCCATCTAGGATGAAAATATTGTCATCGCTATACTCATCTTCAATTAATTGACTACGAACAGTTTGCTTAATAAGAGTAGATGATACAAATAACCACCTTTTATTTGCACAAACACTTGCAGCAACAATGGATTCTGTTTTTCCGACACGAGGCATTCCGCGTATCCCCATTAGTTTATGGCCTTCTTTTTTCATAATTTCTGCCATAAAGTCTACCAGTAAGCCTAATTCATCACGCACAAATCGAAATGTTTTCTTATCATCTGCATCTCGTTGTATGTACCTACCATGCCTAACCGCTAGCTTATCTCTTAGCTTGGGCGGACGATATTTCGTTACCGTTATGTTATCCATCGTATTTAAAATTGATTCAAGTCTAGAGATTTGCTCTTGATTATCACACATAAGAAGTAACCCACGTCGTGCATTATCTACACCATTAATTGTGACAATATTAATGCCGAGCATACCGATTAACGAAGAAACGTCACCAAGCAAGCCAGGTCGGTTTTTATGTATTTCATATTCAAAATACCATTCAATCATCCAAGATCACTCCCCTTGCTTACTTTACACCTACGTACTATATTATATGATTTCACCTTAATAGGGAAGCTAAATGTATAATCTATCCTGTGTAATTATTATACAAAAAAAGTAGAGAGGAGAATCTCCTCTCTACTTTTACTTATGTTGTACAAACTTAACCATTAAGTTTGCAATTGTATGTTGCTCCTGTTCATCAGCAACTTTCCAAAGCTCAGCTAATAATTTCTCTTGGTCATTGCGTCCTTCTACTTCATTAGCAAGGTAGTCGCCAACACGAAATGCCATATCTGATACTGCACCGCCATCTAAACCTTTTCCTTGCGCTTGCTCTAAACGATCTCCTAAAAAGCTCTTCCATTGATCAAAATTTTCTAATACTGACATAATTAAGCACCTCACTATTGAGTAATAAAATCATGCTTAATTTGTGCAACTGTTCATTTTTTATGTAAGAAATTTTTAGCAGTGCCAACCGCCATTCACTCCGATGATTTGTCCAGTTATGTAAGATGCTCCTGGTGATACGAGGAATGAAACTGTTTTCGCTACCTCTTCTGGTAACCCTATTCTACCTAATGGTATATCTTCAGCGATTCCCATTTTATCTTCTTCAGAAAAAACACTTAACATTTCCGTTTCAATTGCTCCTGGTGCTACTGCATTCACACGTAATCCACTTAAAGAAACTTCTTTCGCTAGAGCTTTCACATATGAATTTTGCGCCCCTTTTACCATTGAATAAAGCACTTCACAAGAAGCCCCTATTTGTCCCCATATAGATGAAACAATTACAATATTACCGCTTCTCCTCCCGATCATAGACGGAAGTGCCATTGAAAGTAATTTATATACGTTCTTCACTTGAAGTTCTACCATATAATTCAATTCATCGTTTGTTACATCTGTTACTAGTCCAAAAATACTCTTCCCAGCTGCGTATACGATAACATCAATAGGATGTTCAATTTGCCCCCACAATCGCTCTGCTCCATCACTAGAAGCCAAATTCGCTTGAACAGGGATAACTTCCCCCCATGCTTTCTGCAATTCCAATACCTTTCCTTCACTGTTATTGTAATGAACATAAACTGTATATCCATCTTGAATTAATTGTTTCGAAATAGCAGAGCCAATCCCTCCGCTCCCTCCAGTTACTAACGCATACTTTTTCATAAATTCCCTCTCTTATCTCTACAAGTTCAATTTTCACACAACTAAATAATACCCTCACCTTACAATTTTTCAATGATAAGATGAGGGTATCTTTAAAATGTTATTTTTTCGGTAACACCTGACAAACACTCATTTTTTCTTCTGACAACAATAATTTTGCCACTTCCTGTAAGTCTTGAACGGTTAGGCCTTCTAATACAGTCAATGCCTCAAATAGACTAGATTCATTAAACGCATATCGTGTAAATTGATTTGCAATATATTCTGGTGAATTCAACGAGCGTAAAAAACCACCAATTTTCTTTTTCTTCACTCGCTCTAATGCCGCCGCATCTAATTGATCATAATCTGTTTTTAATAAAATATCTTTTAAACGATCTGCCAATTCATCAGGTTGTTTCGTATCACCGCCAACCATTGCAAAACCGAAGTTATTTTCTTCTGTATAGTCATACGAGAATGAATCATCAATAAGCCCTTCATTATATAAAGCTTCGTAATGAACAGAACTTTTTCCAAATAAATAATCTAAAAGTAACGTAAGCGCAATTTCTTGTTTTAAAAGCGCTTGCCCTTTTTCTTTTAAATTAGTCGCTTTAATACCAACTAAACATTTCGGTGTTTGCACAGGCATTGAAATAATTTTTTTCTTTTCATTTACCTCATTTGGTTCCTCTTCAAATGAACGCACAATTTCTGGCTGGTTTTTATAATCTTTTTTCGCTTGATTTTCACGTACTAAATCCATTGTTTTCTCTGGATCAATTGCACCCACAACAAATAATAACATATTGCTCGGATGATAAAATGTTTCATAACATTCATATAATAAATCTTTCGTAATTTTACTAATAGATTCGATTGTCCCTGCAATATCAATTTTAATTGGGTGTTTTACAAACAAGCTATCAATTAACCCAAAGTACAAACGCCAATCTGGGTTATCTTGATACATTTGAATTTCTTGCCCAATAATTCCCTTCTCTTTTTCAACTGTTTTTTCAGAGAAATAAGGCTCTTGCACGAAGTTTAGCAATGTATTTAAATTTTGTTCTACGTTTGAAGTACATGAAAAAAGGTAAGCTGTTCGTGTGAAGGATGTAAAAGCATTTGCCGATGCTCCTTGTTTACTAAACAATTGGAAAGCATCGTGATCTTCTTTTTCAAATAATTTATGCTCAAGAAAATGCGCAATCCCATCAGGCACACGAATCATTTCTTCTTTCCCTAATGGTACAAATGTATTATCTACTGAACCATATTTCGTCGTAAACGTCGCAAATGTTTTATTAAATCCTTGTTTCGGTAAAACATATACATCTAATCCATTAGGAAGTTTTTCATAATAGAGTGTTTCTTTTAATTGCTCATAAACAATTTTCTCCATTTATTCTCCCTCCGTTCCTTGTAAAAAGTAAATTGTATCTAGTTCAATATTTTTAGCAACTTTTACAATTTCTTCTTTTGTCACACTTTCTATACCTGTAAGCCATTCTTCAACTGGACGTGTACGATCTGAAATAATACCATGATATAGCATTTCTACAAATCCACGCGGTGTATCAATCGCCTCTAATATTTGATTTTGGATGACACTTTTTGTTTGATGTATTTCTTCTTCAGAAAACTCTCCGTTTTGCATCGCAAGCATTTGTTCTTTAATAATCTCAACTGCTTTTTCATAATTTTTCGCTTCGATTCCTGACATAACAAATAATAAACCTTTATGACTTTCAAAGCGCGATGCTGCATAGTACGCTAAACTATTTTTTTCACGCACATTTACGAATAACTTCGAATGAGAAAAACCACCAAACAATCCATTGAACAATTGCAATGCAAAATAATCTTCATCTTTATATGTGACAAATGTACGATAACCGATGTGTAATTTACTTTGTTTTAATTCTTGTTTTTCAACAACTTCTTTTTCTTCATTATTTCGTCTATGAAGGAGTACATTTCTTTCTCTCACTGGACGAACTGAAATAGAAAAATATTTACTTACAAGATCAACGGCGTTTTCTGAAATATCACCAATAATATATAGATCCATTTCATCTTCCGCTAACACCTTTTGATAATATTGATACAGACTTTCATTTGTAATAGACGTAACACTCTCTTTTTTTCCATTTGCACTTAAACGATACGGTTCTACTTTGCACATTTCTTCAATTAAACGCTCGTTTGCATAACGCATTTTATCATCATAAGTAGCTTCAATTCTCTGTAACAGTGCTCTTTTTTCACTTTCTACGATAGAAGATAGGAAACCGTTCCCCTCCGTTGCTGGATGTAACACAATATCAGACAACATAGAAAGTGCTTTTTCAAATAACGGTGGTGCATCATGTAAATAAACTTCATTTGCAATGTCTACATAAATGGAGATAATATGGTCTTCCCCTTTTTTACTTACATCTACCGCTAAAGAAGACCCGTATAATTCTTCTAAATATTGACGAAGACGAATTACAGAAGGTAATTTTTCTGTCGCACTTTGCAATACGTATGGCAATAGAGCACGCTCTGTCACCGTCTCCTCATTTAAAGGCGCTTTAAAACGAAATACAAAGGTATTCGTTTTATATTTATCAGTCGGAATAATATGTACGCGCAAACCACCTAACTCATGTAGTTGTTGTTCCATTAGTTTCATTTATAGCCCTCCTTTACTTATATAGGAATATTCCTCTTCAATATACAGTTTTTAGAAATAAAAAATCAACTTTTCTCCCTTATTATGCTTACATATGATTCTTTCTAAAAACTTTAATATGTAAGGAACATAGTAAAATTCCGTATTAAATATATTCTATGTAAAAAAGCCCACACTAATGTGCGAGCTTTTTTATACTTATAAAATACTTATCGTTTTCCTTTTTCATAAGGAGTTCCTAATGCTTTCGGAGCTTCAGAACGACCTACAAAACCAACAAGCGCTAATATTGTGAATACATATGGTAATATCGTTAATAAAACACTTGGAATTTGATCTAATACAGGAATTGTTCCGCCCGTTACACTAAGAGATTGCGCAAAACCAAAGAATAGAGCTGCACCTAGTGCGCCTAGTGGATTCCACTTTCCAAAAATCATAGCAGCTAAAGCTAAGAAACCTTGTCCTGTAATAGTTGCCCCTGAGAAGTTATTAGAAATTGACATTGCAAAAATCGCTCCACCAATTCCAGCAAACACTCCTGAAATACAGACTCCAATATAGCGCATTTTATATACGTTAATCCCCATCGTATCCGCTGCCATTGGGTGTTCACCAACAGCACGTAGACGAAGACCGAACGGTGTTTTATAAATAACATACCAAACAACGAATGCTAAAATAATGGCAATATACGACGTTATTGGTACGTTCGAGAAAAATATTTTCCCTAAAACTGGAATATCCGAAAGGCCTGGAATATCAATCTTTTCAATACGATACTGAATAAAGTCAGTCTGCCCTTTATCAAAAATCTTCTTAATTGCAAATACTGTTAAACCAAGAGATAAGAAGTTAATTGCTACACCACTTACAACTTGATCCGCTCGGAATGTAATAGAGGCTACCGCATGAAGTAATGCAAATAATCCACTACCAATTGCCGCAAATAATAACGCAATCCATGGAGTCATCGTTCCCCAAGTATCACCCATTAATAAGTTTGTAACTACTCCAATAAATGCACCAAATAGCATTAGTCCTTCTAATCCGATATTTACAACACCCGATCTTTCACTAAACACACCACCTAATGCTGTGAAAATGATAGGTGCCGATGTATATAACGTACCCGTCACAAGAATGGCTAATATATCTAAAAAGCTCATTTATTTCCCCTCCTTGCTCATGCGTGTAAGCGCCCATCTTAACACATAACTACATGCAACAAAGAAGATGATACATGCAATAATTACATTAATAAGCTCTGATGGTACATCTGCCTCAAAGTTCATTTGAGGGGAAGCACTTTTCAAACCACCAAATAATAAAGCTGAAAGGATTATCCCAAACGGATTATTCCCTCCAAGTAATGCTACAGCAATCCCGTCAAATCCTACTCCTGTAAACGAAGACATCGCTGTCATACTTTGGAATGTCCCTAATCCTTCCATTGCTCCACCAATCCCTGCAAATGCACCAGCAATTGTCATGGAGAATACTACATTACGAGAAACTTTCATACCTGCATATTGAGAAGCATGCTGATTAAATCCTACCGATTTTAATTCGTAACCTAAAGTTGTTCGATCTAATAAGAACCACATTAAAATAGCGATTAATATTGCTACAATAATTCCCCAGTGAAGACGCGAACCATCAGTAATAGAAGCAAGCCAGTCTGAAGATAGTGACGCACTTTCTTTAATATCATACGTTTTGTCATTACCCGCATGTAAGAAACGCTTAATGATGTCATACGTTACATACAACGCGATATAGTTCATCATAATGGTTACAATAACTTCATTCACTTGAAACTTCCCTTTTAAATATCCCGGAATGAAGCCCCAAATTCCGCCCACCAATGCTGCGAATAAAATAGATAATGGAATATGAAGGAACGCTGGTAGTGAAACTGCATAACCGAACCAAACCGCTGCAAGCCAACCAACTAACAATTGACCCTCTACCCCGATATTAAATAAACCTGTACGAAATGCAAACGCCACTGATAAACCAGCAAGAATAAGCGGTATCATTGTACGAAGCGTTTCACCAATCGCACTTGCGCTACCGAACATGCCCGTCCAAAGTGCACTATAACCAACAATTGGATCATAGCCACTAACTAGCATTACAATCGCTCCGACAAGTAAGCCGAAAATAACGGATAGTACTGGGACTAAAATATTTATCGTTCGCTCTGTTAAAAGTTTTTTAGCCATTGGTACCCACCTGCTCCTTCTTTGTTCCTCCAGCCATTAACAATCCAAGCTGTTGTTCATTCGTTTCTTTCGCATCAACTATTGCTACAATTTTCCCTTCATAAATAACAGCAATTCGATCGCTAACATTTAAGATTTCATCTAACTCTAGTGATAAAAGTAATACACCTTTTCCTTTATCCCTTTGCTCTATTAATCTCTTATGAATAAATTCAATTGCTCCTACATCTAAACCACGTGTTGGCTGTGCCGCGATTAATAAATCTGGATCACGATCTACTTCACGTGCAATAATTGCTTTTTGTTGATTTCCCCCAGATAGAGCGCGTGCTAACGTTTGCTCACTAGGTGTACGTACATCAAACTGTTCAATCAGAGCCTTTGCTTTTTCTGTAATTTTGCTGAAATTTAAAATCCCTTTCTTTGAAAACGGATTTTTATAGTACGTTTGCAGAACTATATTATCTCTAACAGAAAAATCAAGGACGAGTCCGTGTTTATGACGATCTTCTGGAATATGACCAATTCCCTCTTCTGTTATTCTTCTAACAGGCCAATTTGTTATTTCTTTTCCTCTAATTGCAATAGAACCTGACTCAACTTTTCGTAAACCAGTAATTGCTTCTATTAATTCACTTTGTCCGTTTCCATCAATCCCTGCAATCCCAACAATTTCCCCCGCACGAACAGTTAAGTCAAGGCCTTTTACAGCAGGTAGTTGACGTGCATCGTGAACAACAAGGTTTGCAATTGAAAGTACCTCTTCTTTTGGCTTCGCGTCTATTTTTTCTGTTTTAAAATTCACTTGACGTCCGACCATTAATTCTGCAAGTTTATTTTCATCCGTATTTGCAACGTCAACCGTTCCAATCCCTTTTCCTTTACGAATAATCGTACAACGATCGCAAACTTCCATAATTTCTTTCAACTTATGTGTAATAAGAACAATAGATTTTCCTTCTTGCACAAGCTTTTTCATAATTTGAATTAGCTCATGAATTTCTTGTGGTGTTAACACAGCTGTCGGTTCATCAAATATTAAAATTTCTGCACCGCGGTAAAGAGTTTTCAAAATCTCAACACGCTGTTGCATACCAACTGAAATATCCTGTATTTTCGCATATGGATCTACAGCTAAGCCGTATTGTTCAGACAGTTTTTGAATTTCTTTAGCAGCTTCCTCAACAGCAATTTTCCCTTTTTTCTTCGGTTCATTTCCGAGAATAATATTCTCTGTAACTGTAAAATTATGAACAAGCATAAAGTGCTGATGAACCATTCCAATACCAAGGTCATTTGCCACATTCGGATTGGTAATGTTTACAGACTTTCCTTTAATTTTAATTTCACCTTGTTCTGGTTGGTACAAACCAAATAGTACATTCATCAATGTGGATTTCCCTGCACCATTTTCTCCAAGTAAAGCATGTATCTCACCCTGCTTTACTTGCAGCGTAATATCATCATTCGCTACAATGCCTGGGAATACTTTCGTAATATTATTCATTTCAATTACGTATTCCATTGTGTTCCTCCTTTTAACAGGGAACATTCCCTATTACACTATTAACTTATTAAGCAATTCGGAAGTTTTATACATACAAAGGTTAGTTCTATGAACTAACCTTTGCTATTTCTCTATTTATTTTTTTAGAGAAGCTTCATATTCTTTATACTCTTTATCTGTAGCCGGTACTTTAATTTCACCGTCTGTAATTTTCTTTTCAAATTCTTCTACTTTTGTTAAAATTTCAGGGTTAACTTTTTTCACGTTATCAGTTGTTTTTGAAATACCAATACCGTCATCTTTTAAGCCAAACGCTTCAATTTTTCCACCTTTTAACTTTCCATCTTTTGCTTCTTTAGCTACTTTTTCTACAGCTACATCAACGCGTTTTATCATTGAAGTTAATGTTACATTTTCAGGCATACCTTCTTGATGTTGGTCACGGTCAACACCGATTACCCAAACATTTTCACCTTTTTTCTTACGATTTTTCGCTTCAGTGAACACACCGTTACCTGTACCACCAGCAGCATGATAAATTACATCTACGCCTTGACCGTACATTGCTGAAGCAAGAACTGTGCCTTTTTCAGGCTTATCGAATGCTTCTGCATATTCAGATACGATTTCAATGTTTGGATTTACTGCCTTTGCACCAGCTTTAAATCCATTTTCAAATTTACTAATTAAATCACTCTTCATTCCACCAACAAATCCTACTTTATTCGATTTTGTTGACATAGCCGCTACCGCACCTACAAGGAATGATCCTTCATGATCTTTAAATGTAATGCTCGTTACGTTCGGTGCATCTACAACAGTATCTACGATTGCAAATTGTTGTTTTGAAGATTCTTTTGCAACTTCTTTAATTGCACCTTCTAATTTATAACCAATTCCGAAAGTTAAATCATATTTATCTTTTGAGAATTTTTTTAAATTCGGAATATAATCAGCTTCTTTTTCAGACTGAAGGTAACGATAATTTGTCTTTTCTTTTAAACCATTATCTTTACCAAACTTTTGTAACCCTTCCCAAGAAGATTGGTTAAATGATTTATCATCAACGCCCCCAACATCTGTTACGAGACCAACCTTGAAGTCTTTATTGTCTTTCGTGTCTTTCTTGTCACTGCTCGCCTTATCCGAGTTACCACATGCACCTAAAACTGTACTTGCTGCTAATGTTAATGATAATAAAAGGCCTGCTTTTTTCTTCATACTAGAAACCCCTCCAAAAATGATATATATTTATTTATTCTTACGCTGCTGTCCCTTACTTCTTGCTGTCACCTCCCTAAAAAGAAATTTACCTACATACGCTTTCTTAATACGTGGAAGCTAAACTTATCAGCTCTAAAGTAATTGATAGAATATAAGATTGGCTCATCATTTTGATCATAGTGCATTTGTTTTAATACAAGCAGTGCTGTTTCAGGCTCACATTCTAAAATCGGTGAGATTTTCGGATGATAGCCAATTGGCTCAATGTGAGCAACCGCATATGTTATGCGTTTATGCGTGTTATTATGTATCACCGTTAATAATGATTCCTCATTGTAACCCGATAAATCTGGCAATATTTCTTTTGCAAGTTTATCGATACAATACACAACAGGTTCCCCATCTGCTGTACGCACGCGTTCAATCATCACTGCATTAAAACCATCTTCACTATTAAACTTCTCTTTTTCCTCTTCTGTTAAAGTTGTAGTAGATGATGATAAAAAGATTGTTCCTGGTGTTTTCCCCACACTAGAAATCATATCTGTAATACTAGAAAGTTGTTCTATTCCAGAAGAAAATAATGGCTTTGCATTTACAAATGTCCCTACACCATGTCTACGAATGACAACATTTTCTTCTTCTAAAATACGCAACGCTTCCCTTAAAGTCGCTCTACTTACGCCAAGTTCTTTCGCTAAATCAAACTCTGATGGTAACTTTTGTCGTTCTTTATAAGCTCCATCTTTAATTTTTTCTTTGATGTGATCAATCACCCGTAAATATAGGTGACGACTATCGGATTTTACTGACATAAGACTCCCCCGCATTTCAATTATTCGACCTCTGATGTAAGACTTCTTTTCTCTTTTTTCAACTTACAACATAGTACAAATGACTAACTACTAAAAATAAGCGCAATTGTCGAATAAATAATAATAATTTTTTAAGATGAAATTTTCACTCTTTACTGTATAAAAAAAACTTTGCACCATAAACATTCCTCATTTCGAGAAAAAGTTCGGCACAAAGATCCTTTACATCCTTTGTTACACACTTTTCCCCTCATAGTCTAGCAATTCATGGTTGCCAGGTAGAAACTTATGGACCTTATCTCCAAGATTATATGAGGCAGTGATTCTTTTCGAAGTAATCTTACCATTTGCTCTCATACGTGTCAACAAAATCTAACATTTTTCTACATTAAATATCGAACATTTACAAAAAACACAATCAAAGTATTCGTATTCTAAAGAGTACCTCTAAATGTAAGCCCTTTCTTTACTGCTGAGTATAGTATATAACAAAAACACTATATAAAAAAGCCTAATTGTAAAAACAATTAGGCTTTTTTTAAGAACTTTTTTCTTGTACATCATTAATGAGCACTTCTCTTGGTTTACTACCTTCATATGGACCTACTACACCATTCATTTCCATTGCATCAATTAGACGAGCAGCTCGCGTATAACCTACTCTAAACCTACGTTGCAGCATAGAAACAGATGCTGTTTGCATTTCCACTACAAGTTGAACTGCTTCATCGTATAATTCATCTTCTACTTCCTGCTTTGTATCAGGAACATCTTGCGGAATCATATCTTCTTGATATTGCGCTTTTTGCTGTCCAATAACATATTCTACAACTCTCTCAACTTCATCATCTGATAAAAATGCACCTTGTACACGTACAGGTTTCGATGCACCAATTGGTATAAACAGCATATCTCCACGACCTAACAGCTTCTCTGCACCACCACCGTCAAGAATTGTGCGAGAATCCGTTTGAGAAGATACAGCGAATGCAATACGTGATGGTATATTCGCTTTAATAACACCTGTAATAACATCAACCGATGGACGCTGCGTCGCAATAATTAAATGAATACCAGCAGCACGAGCCATTTGCGCGAGACGCATAATCGCATCCTCTACATCAGACGAAGCAACCATCATTAAATCCGCTAACTCGTCCACAATGACTACAATATACGGTAATTCGGGTTGTTTCGCTTCTGATTGACTATTATGTTCTTTAATATGGTCATTATAACCTTCAATGTTACGCGTACCACTATGAGCAAATAATTCATAACGACGTTCCATCTCACTCACAACTTTTTTCAATGCTTGCGATGCTTTTTTCGGATCAGTTACAACTGGCGTTAACAAATGAGGTACACCGTTATATACATTTAACTCTACCATTTTCGGGTCAATCATCATTAATTTCACTTCATGTGGTTTTGCACGCATTAAAATACTAACAATAATACCGTTAATACATACACTTTTCCCGCTACCTGTCGCACCAGCTACGAGTAAATGGGGCATTTTATTTAAACGAGCTAATACAGCTTCACCTGTAATATCCCGTCCAAGACCAATTAACAACTTCTCTTCCGGATGATTATTAGCCTTAGAATCAAGAACTTCCCTCAGCGTTACCATCGAAACTTCTGAGTTCGGAACTTCGATCCCTACAGCTGATTTCCCGGGAATTGGCGCTTCAATACGAATGTCCTTTGCAGCTAAAGCAAGCGCTAAATCATCACTTAAACTGACAATTTTGCTTACCTTTACCCCCATATCAGGATACACTTCATATTTTGTAACTGCAGGACCTCTATGTACTTTTGTTACTTTCGCTTTCACACCGAAACTTTGGAATGTACGTTCTAATTTTCGAGCATTCTCATAAATTTCAGCATTTTCATTTGTAACTTGCTTATTCTTTGGAAATTTCAATATATCAAGTGAAGGAAGCTTGTAATCTTTATTTTCTACATTTGAAAATTGCATAGGAGGTGCTTGTGCTTCACTCTCTAACGATTCAACGATTTTTTCCCCACGCTTTTTCTTTGGTTCTTCAATTGGTGGAGTCTCTTCAATAGACGGCGAAGTTATCAAATCTTCTTGCTCTACTTCGATTCGTTTATCCTCTTCTTCATTTACAGGATAATTCTCAGTGAAATTTGAAATAATTGGCGGATCAATTTGAATTTCTTCCATCGGCTCAATAACTTCTTCTTGTTCTGCAACACGTTTGCTTCTTGTACTTCTTGTTGTTTTTTTCTTTTCTGTTTGTTCAGCCGTTCTTTTGGATCTCCAATCTTTATAATCCCCTTGCATCACTTGAAATTGACTTCTAAGAATTCTACCAACTGGAGCTAACACTTCTCCAATATGTTTATTTGTTATACAAAGTACCCCAAGAATAACTAAAATAATTCCAATGATATAGGCTCCTACTTCGTCGAATAAGAAGTAACATGTCGCGAACATAAGCGCACCAAACATACCACCGCCTAAATGAACGCTATCTGGCCCCTTTTTCATTTCAAGAAAGAAGTTATCTTTCGTACTCACAATCACAGAAGTATTTTGCACTGCTCCATCTTTTGTAAGAAGGTTAAATAATGTAATATGACTAAACATTAATATCGCCAATACAATTAAATAAAATCCAATTAACCGTTTATTTAAAAGGTTCGGCCATCCGCGTTTTATAACAAAGGAAATCGATAGAGCTATTACACCTAACACACCAATTATGTACCACTCACCAAAGAAGAAGCGAAAAAATAACACAAACGATTTCCCTACAACGCCTAGCTGCAAAATCGTAATGATTGAAAGTGCAAAAAGAGTTAAACCGACGATTTCATAATACAAAGTTGGCTTTATCGTACGTCTTGCCTTTGCCTTCGTCCCTCTTTGCTTTTGTTTTGCCATTTCTTCACCTCGTGTTCTACATATAAGTAAAGCTCCCTTAAAAACGCTCTACTTATATGTCTGTTTTCTCTATTTTTCAGGTCTTTATATCTTCTATTTTTACACTTCTTGTAAAATGCTAAATAAACAGAAGAAAGCAGCCTACTCATGGCTGCTCAACCGTCTTGTTTTTTATATTATACCATAGCTCCTAAACAAAATCCTTCTTTTTGCTAAAAGGTTATTTTCTGACCAGGCTCAAATTCTAAGTAGTGAAGTGGGTTCGTACTGAGCACACGTACAATAGAATAATACCCATGTTCCTCTTCAGAAACCATTAATTCTACACCATTTATATTTACAACTTTTTGACTTTCACATAGTGAATAATCGGCCGGATACACAAGTTGCTCTGGCATAATTGTATATAAAATCATTGTAGCATTGTCCCTTCTGCACTATCTTCCGCGCGAACATCTATTAATTCGTTTAATTTTCGAATCGCATTTCCAATACCACCAACATCATCTATAAGACCGTACTTTACTGCATCCCCACCAATTACATTCGTCCCAATATCTCGCGTTAAATTCCCTTTCGCAAACATAAGCTCTTTAAAACGATCTTCTGTTACTTTCGAGTGCTTCGTCACAAAACGAATGACTCTTTCCTGCATTTTATCCAAATACTCAAATGTTTGTGGCACACCTATGACAAGACCTGTTAAACGAATGGGATGAATTGTCATCGTTGCAGTTTCCGCAATAAACGAATAGTCAGTAGAAACGGCAATCGGTACACCTATGGAATGTCCCCCACCTAAAACTAAAGATACTGTTGGTTTTGAAAGTGAAGCTACCATTTCAGAAATTGCTAGCCCAGCTTCAACGTCACCTCCAACTGTATTTAATATTAAAAGCAAACCTTCAATTTTCGGATTTTGTTCAATCGCAACAATTTGCGGAATGATATGCTCGTATTTTGTTGTTTTATTTTGCGGTGGTAATTGAACATGACCTTCCACTTGTCCAATAATCGTTAAACAATGAATACGTGATTCATTCATCTGTGGTACATTTGTCTGTCCAAGCTGTTGAATTTTTTCTACTATTGAAGCCTCTTTTCCAGCTTCTTTTGGCTCAGCTTCTTTTTCTTCATTTGTATATCGTTCACGTTCTGTCATTTCGCATCCCCTTTCACTCGTATATAACTATTATTTCTTAAGTTATAAATTTCATTCGATAGGGTTAAAAAGAAAAAAAAATCACCCATAAGGGTGATCTTTTTTATACTTCCATAATAATCGGTAAAATCATAGGTTTTCTCTTTGTCTCTTCGTACAAGAACTGTCCTAATAATTCACGAATATTTTGTTTTAACATTGACCATTCAATTGAATATTCTTTAATTGACTGCTCAACAATCATACGTACAATCTCTGTAGATCGTTCAATTAACGCTTCTGATTCACGAACATATACGAAACCACGTGAAATGATTTCTGGACCAGAGATAATTTTCTTTTCATCTTTACCAAGCGTTACAACAACTACTAATATCCCATCTTGAGATAGCATCTTTCTATCTCGAAGAACGATATTACCAACGTCACCTACACCTAGTCCATCAATTAAAACATTACCAGCTTGTACTTTACCAACTAAATTCGCTTCATCGTCACCAAAAGCAATTACATCGCCTTTTTCTACGATAAAGATATTTTCTCTTGTAATACCTACATCTTCAGCTAAATATGCATGTGCTTTTTGCATACGGAACTCACCATGTACGGGTACAAAGTACTTCGGTTTCATTAAATTCAACATTAATTTTAATTCTTCTTGGCTACCGTGACCTGAAACGTGAACTTTTCTTTCGCCGTAATAAACAACTTCAGCTCCAGCTCTAAATAACAAATCAATAATTTTTGATACAGATATTTCATTACCCGGAATTGGCGAAGCAGCAATGATAACAGTATCACCTTTACGAATTGAAATTTGTTTATGTGCTTGTTTTGCCATTCTAGATAGAGCAGCCATCGGTTCACCTTGACTACCTGTTGTTAAAATAGCTACCTTTTTCTCTGGGAAGTTGTCTACTTCTTGTAATGAAATAACCATACCTTCTGGAACATCTAAATAACCAAGACGTCTTGCAATGTCTACTACTTTCACCATACTACGTCCTACTACTGCTACTTTTCGCCCTGTTTCGGCTGCTGCATCAAATACTTGTTGAATACGATGTACATTCGATGCAAATGAAGCAACGATAATACGACCTTCTGCGCCGTAGAACACTTTAGAAATTTCTACACCAACTTCTTTTTCTGAACCTGTATACCCTGGACGCTCTGCATTTGTACTATCAGATAATAGGCAAAGTACACCTTCATTTCCGATTTGCGCCATTTTCCCAAGATCTGCTCCACTATTTCCAATTGGAGTTTGATCGAATTTAAAGTCTCCCGTATATACGACTGCACCTTTTGATGTATGGAAACAAACGCCAACAGAATCCGGAATACTATGTGTCGTTCCGAAGAATGACACTGTTGTAGTGTTAAACTCTACCGTTGAGTTTGAATCGATTGTTTTTAGGTCTACACGGCCTAACATGCCCGCCTCACCAAGTTTTTCTTGTATAAGCCCTACTGTTAATTTCGTTGCATAGACTGGAATAGATAATTTACGAAGTACATACACAATTCCACCAATATGATCTTCATGACCGTGAGTAATAAATAAACCCTTTACTCGCTCTTGATTTTCCACTAAATATGTAATATCAGGAATAACGATATCAATTCCAAACATTTCATCTCCCGGGAACATTAACCCCGCATCTACGATAAAGATTTCAGAATCAATTTCAACACAGTACATGTTTTTCCCGATTTCACCTACTCCACCAAGAGCAAATACTTTAACAGACTCATTCTCTTTTCTCTTCATGTTGTTGCCTGGTTTAAAAATCTTGCAAACACTGATTTCACTAAAATTGCAGAGACACCAGGGGAAACTCTACAACCACCATATTTTCACCGTCCAAGACGAATGTCCTTACCGTTATGCGATATCATGTCCTTGTTTATTTTTAAACCAGGTTTCACCTCTCTTTCATTATATAAATCAAATATCTTATTCGATATGATATGAAAATTTAATTAAATTATAATTTTTCCCAATTTTGCTAAGCATACCCGTACTAAGCTACTTAGCCATATTATACCTGATACAAGAAATAGAACACAAGTTAAATCGTGCGAAAGAAAAAGTAAAAGAAAGGAACAGCACTAAAAGTATATGGCTTATTTCCGCTGCTTTTATACTCCATGTTATTTGGAAAAAACTACCCTAAATACTTTAAATTACTTTCATTTGATGGATTTCCTAGATTTTTTTCTTGAATTGCACAAAAACACTTATAAAATGAAGCTTTTTTATAGATTACGTCATATTTGAGGCAATTCCTATAAAAACATAACCGAAAGTATTTTCTGTACTAGCAACTACTTTTCAACAAAATTAAAGATGTAAGATCCTTTTCTTATAAACATTGCATTACATGACAAAAAGCTATGAATTACAAAATCCCGCTAAAAATTTAATAAGGTTAAATTTTTAGCGGGATTTGACAGTCACTATCGAGAACAAGAGGTTGAAACAAAATTAACGAAAGGACCATATCATACTTTAGCCAGTAGAGAACGCGTAGCGTAATATACTCGTTTTCAACATAAAATATTTTCTATATAGGGTCATATACAGACGAGAAAGGCGAGCCTAAAATCATTTTACAAAAGATTTACATTAAAACAGATTCAAACATTTTCATATCAATAAAAAAATGACCTAGTTCCACACTAGGTCATTTTTATTAACGAGGAATAGATTGCATTACAGATTGTAACGTTACTCTTTCTTCTTCTGTTAATGGAAGAAGTGGTAAACGTACAGAACCTACATCTAATCCAACCATTTGTAACGCTGTTTTTACTGGAGTTGGACTTGGCGCCATAAATAACGAATCAGTTACTCTTACAAGTAATTGATGTAATTTTTGTGCCTTCTTAAACTCTCCTGCTTGAAATGCTGTAATCATTTCTTGCATTTCGTTTCCGATGACATGAGATGCTACCGAAACGATACCTTTCGCTCCAACTGCCATAGCCGGTAACGTTAAACCGTCATCACCGCTGTATACCGCAAAGTCGTCCGCTGTTTTTTCAATGATTTCTGTCATTGTTAACACATCGCCGCCGGCATCTTTAATAGCAACAATGTTTTCTATTTCTGATAAACGAACAACTGTATCAACGGAGATTTGTACAATAGATCGTCCTGGAACGTTATATAGCATAACCGGAAGCGGCGTGCTTTCAGCAATTGCCTTAAAATGCTGATACATTCCTTCTTGACTCGGCTTGTTATAATACGGTGCTACTAGCATTACTGCATCCACACCAACTTCTGTTGCCTTTTTAGTCAAATCAATAGAAGCATGCGTATTATTGCTACCTGTTCCAGCGATTACGGGCACTCTTTTATCGACAACAGATACGACATGGCGATATAACGCTACTTTCTCTTCTGAAGTTAATGTAGGAGATTCGCCTGTCGTTCCTCCTACCACGATTGCTGTTGTACCGTTATCAATTAAATAATTTACCAATTTCGTTGTCTTCGCAAAATCGATATTACCGTTTATATCAAACGGTGTTACCATCGCAGTTGCAATTGTCCCAAAATCTATCATGGTCTCACTCCTTATTGTTCCAGTTGCTTTTCTTTTGAAAGCTCAAACGCACTATGTAATGCATTTACAGCCTCCACTAAATCAGTTTCTTTTACAAGAACCCAAATTGTTGTATGACTATCTGCCGATTGCAGGATTTGAATACCTTTTTCTGCTAAAGCTGTAACGATTTTCGCAGTAACCCCTGGGTATCCTGCCATTCCAGCTCCAACGATAGATACTTTCGCACAATGCTCTGTCACAATTGGCTCATATCCAAGGTTCTTTAATAATTTAACTGCATGACTTGATACATTATCACTCACCGTATATGCTACGCCAGTAGGTGAAATGTTAATTAAATCGACACTGATTCCTTCGTTCGCCATTTCTTTAAACACATGTTGCTGCAAATCATATGCCGTTTCTTTTGCAAGCACTTTAATTTGCGTTACGTTTGATACGTGGGCAATACCTGTAACAGGACGTTCTTCTACATCACGACCTCTTGTAGCACCGTCATATGCTGAAATAAGCGTACCTTCACTCTCAGAATACGTAGAACGTACACGAAGCGGTACTTTTGCATGCATCGCAATTTCAACTGCACGTGGATGAACGACTTTCGCACCTTGATAAGCCATGTTACAAATTTCGTTATACGTTACAGTTTGAAGATGACGTGCATCTTTTACAATACGAGGATCCGCAGTCATAACACCTTCTACATCAGTGAATATATCGATGTATTCAGCATGAAGCGCAACACCTAATGCTGAAGCTGAAGTATCGCTACCTCCGCGTCCAAGTGTTGTCGTATCACCTTTTTTCGTTTGCCCTTGGAATCCTGTAACGACGATTACATCTACATTTTCTAACTCTTCATGTATACGATCGCAATTCATTTCAATAATCTTTGCATTCGTAAAGTCATCATTCGTTACAAAACCAGCTTGTGCACCATTTAATGCTGCTGCTTTTATACCGTTCTCATTCAACATATTAGAGAAAACAATTGCAGAGATTAACTCTCCGCACGATAATAATAAATCTTGCTCACGTTTAGAAATAGTAGATTCCTCTTGATTTACAAGACTTAATAACGTATCCGTTGCATATGGTTCACCTTTACGACCCATAGCAGATACGACAGTAACTACTTTATAACCAGCAGCTAATGATTTTTTTATATGATGAAGCGCATGCTTACGTCCATTGTCATCACGTACTGATGTGCCACCAAATTTTTGAACAATTATTTTCATATTTTGCACCTTCTCTTAGCCGTTTACACTAATTGTAATTTTACTAAGCGCTCTGCAATTTGAACAGAATTCCATGCAGCGCCTTTTAATAAGTTATCAGATACGACCCAAAGATGGAATCCTTTATCGTTATTTAAATCTTTACGGATTCTTCCAACGAATACTTCGTTTTTACCTACTGCAGTAGCTGGCATTGGATATAACTGCTCTTCTGGATTATCTTGCAGAACAATACCTTCCGCATTTGCAAGTAAGCTCTTTAATTCTGCTACTGTTACGCCTTCTTTTTCTACTTCGATGTAAACAGACTCAGAGTGTCCTGATACAACTGGTAAACGTACACATGTTGCCGCTACTTCTAATTCAGGCATATGCATAATTTTTTTCGTTTCATTAATCATTTTCATTTCTTCAAACGTAAATCCATTATCTTGGAACTTATCAATCTGTGGAATCGCATTAAAAGCAATTTGGAAATGCTTCTTATCGCCTGATACAGGAAGAACATTTGCCTTAACTTCTTCGCCATTTAAGATTGCTTGTGATTGTTCATGAAGTTCTTCAATAGCTGCCGCACCAGCACCTGATACAGCTTGATATGTGGAAACGATTACTCGTTTTAAACCATATTGCTGACGAACTGGCTCAAGAGCTACTACCATTTGAATTGTAGAACAGTTTGGATTTGCAATAATACCATTATGTTCTTTTAAGTCGTTTTCATTTACTTCAGGTACAACAAGTGGCACGTTTTCTGTCATACGGAATGCACTTGTATTATCAACAACAATCGCACCGCGTTTTGCTGCTTCTGGCGCTAATTGTTTCGATACAGATCCACCAGCACTAAATAGTGCGATATCTACTCCTTCAAAGCTTTCAGGAGTTGCCTCTTGAACTGTAAATTCTTCGCCTTTAAATACAAGTTTCTTACCTGCAGATCGTTTAGATGAAAGTAACGTTAATTTCCCGATTGGAAATTCTCGTTTCTCTAAAGTATTTAACATTTGTTCACCAACTGCGCCGGTTGCTCCAACTACAGCGACATGAAAAGTTTTTTGCTTTTCCATCACTATGCCCCTTTCTAGATACCAATCCTTCTATAACTTAGAATCAGAAGGAGTATACAATACCCCTTCTAATCTTAATAACGTTAATTTTATCATATTCTACAGTAAGAATGATGGTTTCATCAAAAATTGTCCGTTTTTTTCGTTTTTTAATTCATATATCTGAATTTTTCTACGACCACCGGTTGCAATTGCTTTCCTTGCAGCGCTTCTAATACTGTATCTTCCAGTAACTCCATACGAGCTACCATTGAGTTCGGTTTTTTCTCTGGCGCATCTTGACCAAATGGGACGAAGTAGATGTTTTTTGTGGCCATTAGGCGCATGAGATTTACCCCATTTAATCCTAAAGCATCATTCGTCGAAACTGCCAATACGACAGGCTTGCCATTTCTTAGCGTCGCTTTTGCTGCCATTAGTACTGGAGAATCTGTCATTGCATTTGCAAATTTACTCATAGAATTTCCTGTTAAAGGAGCGATTACCATGCAGTCTAATGGAATTTTAGGTCCAAGTGGCTCTGCTCCAACAATTGAATTAATTGCTTTAAAACCTGTTATTTCTTCAATTTTCTTAATCCACTCTGCTCCTTCTCCAAATCTAGTATTTGTTGATTGAACAGTGTATGAAACAACGGGACGTACTTCTGCCCCTTCAGCAATTAATTTTTCTAAGTGCGGCATAACTTCCTCATACGTACAATGTGAACCCGTAAATCCGAAACCAATTCGTTTCCCCTTCAAACTCATTTCTTTTCCTCCTCCTTTGCAATTGCATCTGCTGCTAATAACTGAGAAAGAACATTTGCTAAAATTTGCCCAGCCGTTTTGGGAGCAACAATACCTGGTAATCCAGGTGCTAGCAACGCTTTGACTCCTCTTTTTTCCGCATATCTAAAGTCAGTACCGCCTGGTTTAGAGGCTAAATCAATCACTAACGTATGAGCTGGCATTTTTGCAATAACATTCGCTGTTACAACGAGGTGCGGAATTGTATTGATTACAATATCGATATTTCCTACTTCTTTCTCTATGTCTTGCATATGAAAAGGAGAAAACATCATTTCTGTAATACGTGCAATATGTTCAGATCGTCTTGCTCCAACTTTGACATGGGCTCCTAATGATTGAAATGCTCTCGCAACACTCATTCCTGTTCTACCAAATCCTAGAACCATTACATTGGACCCATGAATTGTATAGTCGGTATGTTGAATTACCATCATTAATGTACCTTCTACAGTTGGAATAGAATTGTATATTGCCACATCATCACGATCAAATAATTTAACAAGTTTTCGGTTCGTAGTAGATACGAGATTTTCCAAGTAAGGTGTACCAATACCCGAATATATAGTAAAGTGTTCTGGTGTATTTTCAATTTGTTCTTTCGTTATTGAAACTTTTTCATTTGAAAAAATAGTATCTACTTCTCCTTTAGCATTTGTACCTGCAACCGGCAAAATAATTGCGTCTACAGAAGTGAAATCTAAATTTTGTATACTTTCTTTTGCTGCCCCTGTGAAACCATGATCTAACTGATCAAACCCTATCAAAGAAAGTTTCGCATCCAATTCAACTAGCTTACGAATTACTTCTAGCTGCCTTGCATCTCCTCCTATGACAGCAATATGCATCTCAGTCAACATTCCCTAATTCACCTTCTTTTTCTGTCATTTATAAGAAAAGTGCCTACTTTTTCTTTTTCCTCCACATCATATGTAATGTACGAGTTTATGGTGATTGAAAATCCAAATGCACATATGATTTATCAGGTTTCTATGTAGATACAAAAAAAGATGACCAAAATGGCCATCCTTCACTCCGAATTTGAACGATCTATACTATCACAAAGAAGCATATCATGTCCGACTTTCTTTATTTGACTCCATGCCACCCTTATTTCTTGTGGTTCCTTTTTAAAACCTCCCCACTTCCCTACAGGTATTATAAGTGTTTGTATTTGTCCGTCTTTCTCATTAATCTCTAAATCCATATAACCTAAGACTCCCATTTTTTCCGCTTTTTCTATATCTACAACCTCTTTACCACTTAATTCACTTAATCGCATACATACTCCACTCCCCCTACTTAATTTTTCATTTGTATTGTCTATAATTAGTACCTATTCTATATGTATAAAAAAATAACCTTCTCTCATTTAAAAAGAGAGAAGGTTATTATCAGATACATCATAAAAATCGATTATAGTTTTATTCCTTTTGGAAGTTTTCCATCTGGACTAATAAGTGCCGCAGAGAATTCATCAGTAAACATGTTGCGAATTAATCCGTCCACATTTTCTTTTGTTACAGTGTTTACACTTTCAATAATCTCATCAAGTGAACGATGTTTACGAAGAAGCAATTCATTTTTACCGTTACGGCTCATACGGCTATTTGTACTTTCTAAACTTAACATTAAGTTTCCTTTTAATTGCTCTTTACTATTCATAAGCTCTTTTTCTGTAATACCTGTATTTTTCAATGTCTCTAATGTTTCTTGCATTGTTTCATACAGTGTATCTAATTGTTGGCTACCTGTTCCACCGTAAAGTGTTAACATGCCTGTATCTTCATAAGAAGAGTGGTAAGAAAATACCGAGTAAGCTAATCCACGTTGCTCACGTACTTCTTGGAATAAACGGCTACTCATGCTACCGCCTAAAACATTATTTAATACAATTAAGTTATAAATATCTTCGTGTCCCATTTGTAAGCCTTTATATCCTAGACATAAATGAGCTTGTTCCGTTTCCTTTTTACGGGCTACCTTATTGAAATGGAAAATTGGGCTATGTACTTGTTCACGGTTTGTTGTTCCTTCATAACTACCGAAATATTGCTCCACTGTTTGTAAAAATGCTTCATCAATATTTCCTGCAACTGATACAACTACATTTTCAGGTGTGTAATGATCTTTTATATATTGACGTAACGTATCACCTGTAAACGTATTAAGCGTTTCTTCTGTTCCTAAAATAGGATATCCAAGTGGATGCGTTTCATATGTTGCTTTCGTTAACATATCATGCACAATATCATCTGGCGCATCTTCGTACATTTTAATTTCTTCACATACGACATTCTTCTCTTTTTTCAGTTCTTCCTCATCAAATGTTGAATTAAAGAACATATCTGCTAAAACATCTAAAGCATATTTAGCATGCTCATCTAATACTTTTGCATAGTAACAAGTATATTCTTTTGAAGTAAATGCATTCACTTGACCACCAATGCTATCAAATGATTCTGCAATCTCTCGTGCACTACGTGTTTCTGTCCCTTTAAAGAACATATGCTCTAAAAAGTGAGAAATCCCATTATTTTTTTCATTTTCATTTCTTGATCCCGCATGGATCCAAATACCAATTGCAACCGATCTTACAGTTGGTATATTCTCCATAACTATTCTTACACCATTTTTACAAGTATATTTTTTAATCAAAAACTTTCCTCCTACTGCCAGTTTCTCTAAATAAAACGCTATTATTTAATGATAACAAGTTTAAGGATGAATGTCATGCAAATGTATTTAATCCACACGTTTTTCATCCAGTAATTCAGTTATATTCCCCACTTTATATCCTTGTTCCTTCAATTTTGTAA
Organism: Bacillus sp. FG16; assembly: GCF_057809515.1. Classification (NCBI taxonomy): domain Bacteria; kingdom Bacillati; phylum Bacillota; class Bacilli; order Caryophanales; family Bacillaceae; genus Bacillus; species Bacillus sp. FG16. The sequence goes on along the minus strand of NZ_JBMDKC010000002.1, from coordinate 128,316 downwards.
TCATTGTTTCTAAAGCCTCTGCTGTAGACGAAGTAGGATGCATTAATATGATAGCACCTGGATGTATTTTTCTCATTACTCTCTGCAATAGTACATCCGGCTCAGGTCGCTTCCAATCAATCGTATCTACAGTCCACATAATCGTTCCCATTTGAAAATCATCTGCAATCTTTACGACTTCATCTCGAAAGCTTCCACTCGGCGGGGCAAACCATCTTACTTTTTGATTCGTTGCTACTTCTATCATTCGATTTGTTTTTTGTAACTGATCTCGTATTTCATCTGACGATAACGTTTTCATATTAGGGTGTGTGTATGAGTGATTTCCAACTTCTTGTTTTGCATCGACAATCATTTTTGCAAACCGCAAATTTTCTTTCACCCAACGTCCTTCTAAAAAGAAAGTGGCCTTCACATCATGCTTTTTCAAGATTTCTAATATGCGAGGCAAATACTCATTTCCCCATGCCACATTTATTGTTAATCCTACCATCTTTTTATTTGGATGCCCTCTATAAATTGGAGCTGGTGATAAATCTTCCAAATGAACACTCGGTGAGACTTCTTTGAATTCAAGATATTTTTGATCAAATTCCTTTAGCTTCTTCATATTATTATACGATGCTTCAATATCCACTTGTCTTCCATTATATCCAGGTGTTGCCTTCCATATTTTATCAATCATCGCATTTTGAGGTGCAATCTCATACTGTTTTGCATGCTTTTGAATTTCTTTATGCAAGTTATCTTGTGCAAAAACAGAATAAGAGCCTAAACTGACATATAAAGAAAATATACATATGTATGCCAATATACGAACTTTCATATAAACCCTCCCAAATTAGCTATATAAAAACATTTTCTTCTTATCTTTGTTAATTTGAGCGTTATAATGAAAACTATACCTATACCGACATAAAAATATATGAACATCATGTTTTTTACATAACAAAAAAAGCCAGTTTAACTGGCTTTTACTTATTGCTGCTCTTGTTTGTTTTCTTCTTTAGCAGCTTCTTTTTCTTGCTCTTCTTTTAGCAATACTTTTCTAGATAGATTTACGCGACCTTGCTTGTCAATCTCGATAACTTTAACTGTAATTACATCACCGATTTTCACAACGTCTTCTACTTTACCTACACGCTCAAGTGCAAGTTCAGAAATATGAACTAATCCATCTTTACCGCTGAATAATTCAACGAAAGCACCAAATTTCTCAACACGCTTCACTTTTCCTTCGTAGATCTCACCTACTTGTACTTCGCGAACGATATCTTCGATAATCTTCTTAGCTTTGTCGTTCATTTCTTGATTTATTGATGAAATGAATACTGTACCATCTTGCTCGATGTCAATTTTAACGCCAGTTTCTTCAATAATTTTATTGATTTGTTTACCGCTTGGTCCAATAACGTCACGGATTTTATCTGGGTTAATTGTCATTGTAATAATCTTTGGAGCGTAAGCTGATAATTCAGTACGTGGCTCTGCAATAACAGATAACATATGATTTAGAATGTGCACACGACCAATTTTCGCTTGTTGTAATGCCTCTTCTAAAATCTCACGTGATAAACCATCGATTTTAATGTCCATTTGCAGTGCAGTTACACCTTGTGCTGTACCTGCTACTTTAAAGTCCATATCACCTAAATGATCTTCCATACCTTGAATATCAGATAAAATTGTGTAATGCTCACCAGATTTAACTAGACCCATTGCAATACCTGCAACTGGAGCTTTAAGTGGAACACCCGCATCCATCATTGCTAAAGTACTACCACAAATACTTGCTTGTGAAGTAGAACCATTTGATTCTAATACTTCAGATACAAGGCGTACTGTGTATGGGAAATCTTTTTCAGATGGAATTACAGGCTCAAGTGCGCGCTCTCCTAGTGCACCATGACCAATTTCACGACGACCTGGTCCACGCATCGGTCTTGTTTCACCAACACTAAATGATGGGAAATTGTAATGGTGCATAAAGCGTTTTGATTCTTCTACACCAAGACCATCTAAAATTTGCACATCGCCTAATGCACCTAATGTACAAATACTTAATGCTTGTGTTTGTCCACGTGTGAATAAACCAGAACCGTGTGTACGAGATAAAATACCAACCTCTGATGCTAAAGGACGGATTTCGTCACCTTTACGGCCATCTGGGCGGATTTTTTCAACTGTAATAAGACGACGTACTTCTTCTTTTACAATTTTATATAAAATCTCATTTACTTGTCCTAATGTATCAGCGTCAGCTTCCTCAGCTTCGTAATGCTCAATTACACGCTTTTTCACTTCGTTAATTGCATCTTCACGTGCATGTTTCTCATGTACTTGAATTGCAGAATGCATATCCTTCTCAGCCATTTCACGTACAGCTTGATTAAGATCAGCGTCAACTTCATAAAGTTTCACTTCTGATTTCTCTTTACCTACAGCTTGTACAATCTCTTCTTGGAATGCAATTAAACGTTTAATTTCGTCATGACCAAACATAATTGCTTCTAACATTGTTTCTTCAGGCACTTGATCTGCTCCTGCTTCAACCATGTTAATCGCATCTTTCGTACCAGCTACAACTAAGTGGATATCACTTTGTTCTTGCTGTTCTACTGTTGGATTAATAACGAATTCGCCATTAATACGACCAACTGTCGCACCAGCGATTGGACCTTCAAATGGAATATCTGAAATCGATAACGCTAATGAAGAACCAAGCATAGCTGCCATTTCAGAAGAACAATCTTGATCAACACTCATTACAATGCTGACAACTTGTACTTCGTTACGGAAACCATCTGCGAATAGCGGACGAATTGGACGGTCGATTAAACGACTTGCCAAAATTGCTTTTTCACTTGGACGACCTTCACGCTTAATAAAACCGCCAGGAATTTTTCCGACTGCATATAAACGCTCTTCATAGTTTACTGTAAGTGGGAAAAAATCTACATTTTTAGCTTCTTTTGATGCAGTTGCTGTAGATAGAACCGCTGTATCGCCATATCTTACTAATACTGCTCCGTTCGCTTGTTTTGCAAGCTGACCAGTTTCAACTGTTAGCTGGCGACCAGCTAAATCTATCGAGAAGACTTGCTTTTCTTGACTCATTTAAGTACCCCTCTCAATTTAAAGTATTCAATTCTTCTATGTAAATGGATAGTATATCACAATATTCTACCTCTAGTATTGCCTAAAATTAAGTAAGCTATAAAGCGTAGAAGATATATTTTTACCTAACAAAAAAGCGGGAATATTCCCGCTTCTTTGACTATCGACGTAAGCCAAGCTTTGTGATTAATTCACGGTAACGTGTGATATCGCTATTACGAAGGTAAGTTAGTAAGTTACGACGTTTACCAACCATCTTTAATAGACCACGACGTGAATGATGATCTTTCTTGTGAGTACGTAAGTGCTCGTTTAGAGTGTTAATTTGCTCCGTTAGGACAGCAATTTGAACCTCTGGAGAACCAGTATCAGTCTCATGAGTTCTAAATTGTGCAATGATTTCATTTTTACGCTCTTGTGTTAAAGCCATCCTATTTCACCTCCTATTAATTAAACCCCCAATTACCTAGCAAGCGTCGGTGAGTCGCAATGCCAAGCAATGGTTGTCATAAAGTACATAACATAGAATACTACTTTTCATTTGAAAAAGCAAGTATATTCTTTTCGCTCGCAAAATATTCTTGTGCTGTTTTCTTATCTTTTGCGATTTGTTCAACTAACTCATCAATGCCATTGAATTTCTTCTCTTCTCTTATACGCATATGCCACTCTACTGTAACATTTTGATCGTATATATCTTTGTTAAATTCAAATAAGTGCACTTCAATTGATAATTGACGCTCATCTTCTTTAAAAGTCGGTTTATATCCAATATTACATACACCATCGTACCATTCATCGTGAACTTTTAATCTCACTGCATAAACACCTACAGGTGGCAATAAATACTCATCACTTAAACCTACATTAGCTGTTGGAAAACCAATTTGACGCCCACGTTTGTCGCCGTGTATAACTGTTCCCGCTACAGTATAGGCTCTACCTAAAATAGATGGAATTTGTTCCATTTCGCCATTTCGAATTAACTTTCGTAATGCTGTAGAACTTACTTTCTCTTCTTGAAATTCAACTTTTTCAATCACAGTCTGTGTAAACTCCCCTCTTGCATGAAATGGTAAAGTCTCCATCTTTCCTTTTCCTAAACGTCCATATGAATAATCAAACCCTGCTACTACATGCTTTACATTTAAACCAATAATATAATCATCTACAAATTGTTGCGGTAATAGCCCTGCAAATGATTCATCAAATTTAATCACATATAATATATCGATTCCTAAGCTTTCGACTATTTTTTCTTTATCACGCATTGGTGTAATATACTCCACATGCGCATCCTTTTTCCCTAAAACAACAGATGGGTGAGGATGAAATGTCATAACTGCACTTTTATATCCTCGGTCGTCCGCTATTTTTTTCGCAGTTCGAATTACACATTGATGTCCTAAATGAATGCCATCAAAAAATCCTAATGCCATTACAGTAGGTGGTAATTCTAATTTTTTTTGTTCATGTGGATGAGTTAAATGAATAAGTTTCACGCTTGAATTCACCTTTTTCTGTAATAATCCTTCCAATAATTCATTATAGCTTTAGTTCTTGATTATTCACAAGTACTTTCATCGGCTTTAACATGCCAGGATGTTTTGGATGATGTTCATAAATTGCTAAGCAACGATCATTTTCATCAAACACTGTAATAAATGGTGCTGTTATTTCTAATTCATTCTTTAAGAACATACCATTCTTGATTTTCTCTGCTTGCTTTTCATCTACAACCATTTTTGGAAACTTACTTAATGCTTCATCAATTGAAATGAAGATAGACTCTACTGTTCCATTTTGCACGTTTTCTTCAATTTCTTCAAATGATATGCAATCTTCTAATAAAAATTCACCAGATGCCGTTCTTACAAGGTGAGACATATGTGATGGGAAGCCAAGTTTCTCCCCGATCATTACCGCTAACGTTCTTACATATGTTCCTTTACTACACGTTACACGGAAACGGAATGAAATATTTTCTCCTTCAAAAACTTCACGGTCATCAAGTAATACGAATTCATGAATCGTAATTGTACGAACTGGACGTTCCACCTCTTGTCCTGCTCTTGCATATTCATATAATTTTTTCCCGTTTACTTTTACAGCTGAGAACATTGGTGGCATTTGTTCAATCGTGCCTGTTAATTCAGCTAGTACCTCTTCTACTTCTTTACGTGTAATAACACGGTTTACATCTTGTTTCTCCACAACTTCACCAGAAGCATCTTCTGTTGTTGTTGAAAACCCTAATGTTACTTCACCTTCATATGTTTTCGTTTCACTTGTTAAAAATTGTGCAATCTTCGTTGCTCTCCCCACACAAAGTGGTAATACTCCCGTTACATCTGGGTCTAATGTTCCCGTATGACCAATTCTCTTTTCTCGCAATATCTTTCTTAATTTAAATACACAATCATGTGATGTCATGCCTTTTGGCTTATGTAATAATACTACACCTTCCATATATGTTCACCTCATCATAATTCTTTCGTAGTAAATATCCAAAACTTATTTTGCATTGAAAAAATGGATAGACAAATGTCTATCCATTATTCTTCACGTTTACCGTCTTTATTAATTTCATGTAAAAGTGTATCAATTCGATGACCATATCCGATAGACTCATCAAACTCAAAGGTAATTTCCGGTGTTTTACGAAGACGAATACGTTGGCCAATTTCTGAACGAATAAAGCCTTTTGCCTTCGCTAAACCTTTTAACGTATTTTCTTTCTGTTCTTCGTCACCTAAAACAGAAATATATACTTTGGCAATTTGCAAATCACCACTCACTTGTACATCTGTTACTGTAACAAATCCGATACGTGGGTCTTTAATTTTACGACTAATGATGTCGCCTAATTCTTTTTTCATTTGCTCGCCTACACGGTTTGCACGTAATTTCATAACTCTTCACCTCATTCAATACCATTCCAATTGTGTTATCGTACGTTCAATTTCAGGAAATGAATCGATGTACTCCAGTACACGATTCATTTCTTTTTCACAGATAACACGATTTGAGGATACGGAGACAATCGCAATTTCTGTACGTTGCCATACATCTTGATGCCCAACTTCAGAAACAGCTACATTATAGCGCTGTTTCACACGAGTTAGCACTCGTTGCAAAATTGCCCGTTTCTCTTTTAAAGAATGCACATCGTAAATCATACACTCGAATGAGAGTGAAGCGACAATCATCGCTTCACTTCTTCCATAACGTATGCTTCAATGATGTCCCCTTCTTTAAGGTCATTATATCTCTCAATTGTAATACCACACTCATAGTTTTGTGCAACTTCTTTTACGTCGTCTTTGAAACGTTTTAACGTATCAAGTTGTCCTTCGAAAATTACGATACCATCGCGGATAATACGAACGCCACTATCGCGTGTAATTTTACCGTCAATTACGTAACAACCTGCGATTGTTCCAACTTTTGTTACCTTGAATGTTTGACGAACTTCCGCTTGACCGATTACTTTTTCTTCGAATTCTGGATCCAGCATACCTTGCATTGCTAATTCAATTTCTTCGATTACTTTGTAGATAATACGGTGTAAGCGAACATCAACGTTCTCTAATTCAGCTGTACGCTTCGCGTTCACATCCGGACGTACGTTAAATCCAATTACAATTGCATTAGATGCAGAAGCTAAAATAATATCAGATTCTGTAATCGCACCTACACCAGTGTGAATGATTTTAACTTTTACGCCTTCAACATCAATTTTACGAAGTGACGCTGCCATCGCTTCAACAGAACCTTGTACGTCTGCTTTTACGATTAAGTTGATTTCTTTTACATCGCTCTCTTGGATTTGTTGGAATAAATCTTCAAGGCTTAATTTAGATTTCTCACCACGTTGTGCAACTAACGCTTCTTGTGCACGTGATTCACCGATTTGACGAGCTTTCTTCTCATCAGCGAATGCCATGAAACGATCTCCAGCCTGTGGTACTTCATTTAAACCTGTAATTTCAACAGGAGTTGATGGACCAGCAACTTTTACACGACGACCAATATCACTTACCATTGCACGAACACGCCCGAATGAAGTTCCAACAACGATTGGATCTCCAACTCGAAGTGTACCGTTTTGAACTAATAATGTCGCGATAGTTCCTTTACCTTTATCAAGCTGTGCTTCAATTACAGTACCCGTTGCATAACGATTTGGGTTTGCTTTATATTCTTCTACTTCACTTACAAGAAGAATCATCTCTAGCAAGTTGTCAATTCCCTCGCCTTGAATTGCAGAAATTGGTACGAAAATTGTATCTCCGCCCCAAGCTTCTGGAACTAATTCATATTCTGTTAATTCTTGCATTACACGATCAGGATTCGCCGCTGGTTTATCCATTTTATTCACAGCAACAATAATTGGTACTCCAGCTGCTTTTGCATGGCTAATCGCTTCAACTGTTTGTGGCATAACACCATCATCAGCTGCAACAACAAGGATTGTAATATCAGTTACTTGCGCACCACGAGCACGCATCGTTGTAAATGCCGCGTGACCAGGCGTATCTAAGAATGTAATTTTCTTATCATTTACTTCAACTTGGTATGCACCGATATGTTGAGTAATTCCACCCGCTTCGCCAGCAGTTACTTTTGAATTACGAATAGAGTCAAGTAATGTTGTTTTACCATGGTCAACGTGTCCCATAATCGTAACAACAGCTGGACGCTCTTTTAAGTTTTCTTCATCATCTTGCTCATCAATGAATGTTTCAAACTCAGTTTCACTTACAACTATTTCTTCTTCTACTTCAATACCGTAATCAGTAGCAATTAACTCAATTGTATCTTTATCTAAATCTTGGTTAATTGTCGCCATAATTCCTAGCATGAAGAGCTTTTTAATAATTTCAGATGGCTCTTTGCTTAACTTTTTAGCAAGTTCACCTACTGTAAGGCTTCCAGAGAAAGTAATTTTATCTGGTGTTTCTACTATTTGCGTTTGTTGTCTTCCAGCAAAGTTATCTTGACGTTTGTCTTCATTTCCTTTGCCTTTTTTCTTTTTCTTGTTGCTGTTCTTTTTACTGCGAACAACTTTCTCTTCTACTTCAAACTCATCTGCAACAGAAGGTTTTTCCGCTCCAGTGTTATATTCATTATCTAATTTGTTTACTACTTCATCTTCTAACATTGTCATATGATTCGAAACCTCGATATTCATCTCTTTAAGTTTTGTCATAAGATCTTTACTTGAGATATTATTTTTTTTTGCATATTCATGTACTCGAATTTTACTCATACCTTCACCCCCGGTAATTTGTATCGAGCATGCTACGTAGCTTTTTCGCAAAGCCTTCATCTAACACAGCTACAACGACTCGCTCGTCTCTCCCAATCGCATGCCCTAATTGTTGTCGATTTTCGACTTTTTTCATTGGTACGTTGTAGTACGTCGTTTTATCAGTGATACGTTTAGTAGTGTTCGCTGACGCATCTTCAGAAAGCAATACGAGCTTTGCTTTACCACTTCGTACTTCCTTTAAAACGAGTTCTTCACCCGAAATGATTTTTCGAGCGCGATTTGCTAGTCCTAAAAACGATTTCCAATCGGACACTTATTTCGACTCCTTCTCAACAAGCTCAAGAAGCTCTTCGTACAGAGAACTGTCGATTTTCGCTTTTAGATGATGTTCCAAAATGTTTTTCTTTTGGGCTTGCATAATGCATTCTTTATCTTTTGACAAATATGCACCTCGTCCTGATTTTTTTCCAGATAAATCAATAGACACTTCGCCCTCTTTGGAACGAACAATGCGAACGAGCTCTCGTTTTGATTTCATCTCTTGCGTCGCGATACATTTTCGTAACGGAACTTTTCGATTGCTCATACTCATCACCTCTATTCGATTTCGTCTTCAACTGAATCGAATCCGAATGCGATTACGCTATCTTCTTCTGTTACAATTCCAAGTTGTTTCGCATCAGACTCGCTTTTAATATCGATTTTCCAGCCTGTTAATTTAGCTGCAAGACGCGCATTTTGTCCACGCTTACCGATAGCTAATGATAGCTGGTGGTCTGGAACCACAACAGTTGTTGCTTTTTCATCTTCATCTACAAGTACTTTAACAACTTGTGATGGGCTTAAAGCATTTGCAACATATTCAACTGGATCATTTGACCAGCGAACGATGTCAATCTTTTCACCTTTTAGTTCATCTACAACACGTTGTACACGTTGTCCTTTCGGTCCTACGCAAGAACCAACTGGATCAACATCAATGTTTTCTGCATGCACAGAGATTTTAGAACGATCTCCTGCTTCGCGCGCTACAGAGCGAATTTCTACAGTTCCATCATAAATTTCTGGAACTTCCATTTCGAATAAACGTTTTAAAAGACCAGGATGTGTACGTGATACGTAAATTTGTGGTCCTTTTGTTGTCTTTTCTACTTTTGTAATAAATACGCGAATACGATCATGTGGCTTATATTGCTCATTTGGCATTTGCTCACTTACAGGTAATAAAGCTTCTACTTTACCTAAGCTTACGTAGATGAAACGAGCATCTTGGCGTTGTACAATACCAACCATAATGTCTTCTTCACGATCACTAAATTCTGAGTAAATAACACCACGTTCTGCTTCACGAACTCGTTGTGTTACAACTTGTTTTGCAGTTTGCGCTGCAATACGACCAAAATCTTTTGGCGTTACTTCAATTTCTAGTACGTCGCCATCTTGGTAGTTTGGATTAATTTGTCTTGCCTCTTCTACAGAGATTTCAAGACGTGGATCAAACACATTATCAACAACGTCCTTACGTGCTAAAACTTGAATTGTTCCCACTTCTGGGTTAAAGCTCACACGAACGTTTTGTGCTTGGTTAAAATTGCGTTTATAAGCAGAGATTAACGCTGCTTCAATCGCATCAATAATAATATCTTTACTAATACCTTTTTCTGACTCTAATACGAGCAAAGCATCTAACAACTCAGTGCTCATGAAGATCCCCCTTCTTACTAAAACGTAACAGCAAGTCGCGCATTTGCAACTTTATCCATTGGAATTTGGATTTCTTTTTTACGTGTTTTAATTGTTAATAGTAGTGTAATTGTAGTACCGTCGTAGGAAAGTAACTTTCCTTCAAACATCTTTTCGCCATCAATCGGCTCATATGTTTTAATTGCCACTTGTTTTCCTACCGCTTGCTGGAAGTCTTTCTCTTTCTTTAATGGGCGTTCTGCTCCAGGAGATGATACATCCAAAAAGTAAAGGTGAGGAATTGGATCCTCTTTATCTAAAGCTTCGCTTAAACGTTCACTTACCGCACCGCATTCTTCAATGTCGACTCCCTTTTCAGAATCGATGAATACGCGTAAGAACCAGTCTTGTCCTTCTTTCACATACTCTACATCTACAAGTTCAAGATTTAACTCTTCAACGATTGGCTGCGCAAATGCTTCTACAACTTCTGTGACTTTCTTATCCATAAACAGCCTCCTTCCTGCCGCCATGTACCATTTACAAGAAAAGATCCCGTTCATAAGACGGTCTATCTTATTCTTTCTCGTTAGCTAACAAAAGCCCCTGCCGTTAAGCAGGGAATATCTGTCTTAGTATTACCAAATTTAAGAAGTAAAACTTGTAACAAAATATGTATATACGACAGAAATGTCTTTACTATCTACATGAATAAAATGTAGATAGTAACACGAAAGAGTGGGTTTCCCCACTCTCTTTTTCACAAAATATACATGACATGGTTATCTCGGTTTATAGTATACCATAGCAAATATTGATTTGCAAAGACTTTTCCTACCTATTAGAACAGTGATAATTGGTTTTGATCCGGCAAATCTCCTAAACAACCTTGGCTATCTAAATACTCAATAATTGTTTTCGAAACCTTACTCCGCTGCTGTAAGTCTTCTTTTGATAAGAAGTCTCCATTTTTACGCGCTTCCACAATACTTAAGGCTGCGTTCGTACCAAGACCAGGCACTGCATTAAATGGAGGAATTAAAGTATCCCCATCAATAATAAACTCAGTTGCATGCGAGCGGTATAAATCGACCTTTTGGAATGAATATCCACGCTCACACATTTCCAGTGTCATTTCTAGTACTGTTAATAAACTCTTCTCTTTTGGCGCTGCATCCAATCCTTTTTGAGCAATTTCATCAATTTTCACACGTATGGATGCTGAACCTTTCGCCATCGCCTCTACGTCAAAATCATCTGCACGAACTGTAAAATATGCCGCATAGAATAAAAGTGCAAAATGTACTTTAAAGTATGCGATACGCACAGCCATAAGTACGTAAGCAGCCGCATGGGCTTTAGGGAACATGTATTTAATCTTCTTACATGAATCAATATACCAACCTGGTACATTATTACCTTTCATGTCATCTTCCCATTCTTCCGGTACACCTTTACCTTTACGAACCGACTCCATGATTTTGAAGGCTAATGATGGATCTAAACCTTGATAGATTAAATATACCATGATGTCATCACGACAACCGATAACTTCACTCAGCGTACATGTACCGTTATAAATTAACTCATTTGCATTACCCAGCCATACGTCAGTACCATGTGACAGCCCAGAAATTTGGACCAATTCTGAGAATGTCGTTGGTTTTGTCTCTTCTAACATCTGTCTTACGAATTTCGTACCGAATTCTGGGATACCAAGTGTACCTGTTTTACAGTTAATTTGTTCTTCCGTTACCCCTAACGTTTCTGGACCAGAGAAAATTTTCATTACCTCTGGATCATCCGTTGGGATTGTTTTCGGATCAATACCACTTAAATCTTGTAACATACGAATAACGGTCGGATCATCGTGTCCTAGTATATCAAGTTTCAATAAATTATCATGAATCGAGTGGAAGTCAAAATGCGTTGTTCTCCACTCAGCACCAATTGAATCAGCAGGAAACTGTATTGGTGAGAAATCAAAGATATCCATGTAATCTGGCACAACGATAATACCACCTGGATGCTGTCCAGTTGTACGTTTTACCCCTGTACATCCCGCTACTAAGCGATCAATCTCTGCATTTCGAATTGTTAAATTGTGATCATTTGCATAACCTTTTACATATCCATAAGCTGTTTTTTCCGCAACTGTACCAATCGTTCCAGCACGGTATACATAATCTTCACCGAACAGTACTTTCGTATAGTTATGGGCACGTGGTTGGTATTCCCCGGAGAAGTTCAAATCGATATCGGGTACCTTATCTCCTTTGAATCCAAGGAACGTTTCGAATGGGATATCATGTCCATCTTTTACATATGCCACATTACATGTCGGACAATCTTTATCTAGTAAGTCGAAACCAGAGCCTACCGAACCATCATTAAAGAATTCAGATTGCTTGCATTTTGGACAGACATAGTGTGGTGGTAATGGGTTTACTTCTGTAATTTCCATCATCGTTGCAACGAACGATGAACCTACTGAACCACGCGAACCTACTAGATATCCGTCGACTAACGATTTTTTCACAAGCTTATGTGAGATTAAATAAATAACGGCAAATCCATGTCCAATAATACTTTTCAATTCTTTTTCTAAGCGAGCCTCTACAATTTCTGGTAGTTCTTCACCATATATACTGCGTGCCATTTTATAACTCATATCACGTGTTTCATCATCGGCACCCTCAATTTTAGGTGTATATAGATCATCTTTTACCGGACGAACATCACCAATTAATGACGCAACCTTTTGTGTATTCGTTACAACAACTTCTTTCGCTTTGTCCTCACCTAAAAATGAAAAACACTCTAGCATTTCATCAGTTGTACGGAAATGTACTGGCGGTAATGAATGTCGATTTAACGGATTTGCCCCGCCCTGTGAACTAACTAAAATTTTACGATACATTGCATCTTCTGGATCTAAGTAATGCACGTTCCCTGTAGCGACAACTGGTTTATCTAACGTCTCACCTAGTTTTACTAAGTTAGAGATAATTGTTTTTAATTGTCCTTCATCTCGAACGAGTTCACGCTCTACTAAATGACGCAACACCTCTGGAGGCATTACTTCAATGTAATCATAGAACTGTGCAATTTCTTCTACCTCTTCAGGAGCTTTTTGCATCATCGCCTCAAATACTTCACCTTTATCACAAGCCGTTCCTACTAAAATTCCTTCACGGTATTTTTTTAATAGCGACCTCGGTACTCGTGGTACACGGTAAAAGTAATTAAGGTGAGAATATGAAACAAGTTTATATAAATTTTTCAACCCAACATCTGATGTGGCAAGTAACGTCATATGACTTGGACGGCCACGCTTATACGCATCCCCTTGTCCCATGCTATCATTTAATTGATCGTGATATTCAAATCCCTTTTCAATTACATCTTTCAACATTTTCACAAGCAAATATCCCGTCGCTTCTGTATCATAAATCGCACGGTGATGTTGCGTTAATTCAATATCAAGTTTTTTACACATCGTATTTAATCGATGATTCTTCATTTCCGGGAATAAGAATCGTGCAAGTTCTAACGTATCAATAACTGGGTTATTCGTTTTTTCTATCCCAGCCTTTTTAAAACCTACATTAATAAAGCCCATATCAAAGCTTGCGTTATGGGCAACAAGTGTATGGTCACCCATCCATTCTTCAAACTTTTTAAACACTTCGTCCACTTCTGGCGCATCAGTTAACATATCATCTGTAATACCTGTTAATTCAATAATCGTCGCTGATAATGGTTGATGTGGATTTGCGAAAGATTCAAAGCGATCAATGATTTCGCCACCCTTTACTTTTACGGCAGCCAACTCAATGACTGTATCGTATACAGCTGATAAACCTGTCGTCTCAACGTCGAAAACAACATACGTTTCCTCCGCAAGTAAACGATGCGCTTCGTTATATGCTATCGGTACACCATCATTAACTAAATTCGCTTCTACACCGTATATAACTTTAACTCCAGCTTTTTTTCCCGCAGAATATGCCTCTGGAAACGACTGAGCCACAGCATGGTCTGTAACCGCAATAGCTTCATGTCCCCATTTACCTGCTTGGGCAACAAGCCTAGAAACAGGAGTAACAGCATCCATTTGGCTCATCGGAGTGTGCAGATGAAGTTCTACACGCTTTTCACCTTCTGGCGCTTTATCTTTACGAGACGGCCCTGTTATTTCATTAATATCATTTGCAATCATTACTAAATCTCGAACGAATGTATCGTTTTGAACAGAACCACGTGCTTTCACCCACATTCCTTTTTTCAAGGATTGCAGCATTGGAATATCTTCTTTGTCACGTGAGAACATTTTAATCATAATAGAATCCGTATAATCTGTTATTTTTAAAGTTAATAACGTACGGCCACTACGAAGCTCTTTTGTCTCTACATGGAAGACATATCCTTGAACCGTTTTTCTTCGTTCTTCATCTTGAATTTCTCGCATCGGTGTAATCTCTTCATCCGGCTTAATAAGATACCCGAGTGTAATCGGTCCTTCATACACAACGCTACTTTCTTCAGCTTGCTTCTTCGCCATTTCTTCCATAGCTTGTATAACACGCTCGCGGTCTTCTTGCTGAGTTTGCTCACGAAACTTTTGCATTTCTTCTGCATTTTGCTGTATATGTGTGTCTAACTGGAAACGCGGGAATCCAAAAACTTCGTATTGATCCCCCACTGGTTTCGCAACGTTTTTCTTTAAAGCAGTAGACTCCAGCTCATTATTCACATTTATTAGCAACTTCACTCCATTCACCTGCGGAAGTTGCTTCTTTAAGTACGCGAACATGGGTGAAAATGTAATTCGTTCCGTACAAAGTGGCCAATACGCCCTTACTTCTTCTTCTGTAAATTGTTTATTCTCTGTTTCTAATGCAAATGTTGTTCTTGCAATATGAGAAAATGATTGCTTAAGCTTTGTTTCTAGCAATTCATATAATTCTGTAGGCAAAATACGTGGCACTTGTAAATCAAAATGCCAACTTTTATTCGCTTTATCAATAACGAGTCTTTCAATACCACCGCCTTGTAAATATTGATTTATAAGGTCGTCTGGTATTTGCAACTGCTGGAGCAAAATTTGAAATCGCTCTTGTTGTTCATTTGTTAAAGACATAAGCACTCTCCTTCCATTTGCTATTATAAATTGAAACGTACTACAAAGAAAGATTTCTTCCTTCTTCTTTTACAAAATACGTTTACAAAGAAAGAGAAGGTACCCCATTACGAGGTACCTCTTCTTATTTTAAAATATTTGCAATATATGTTTGAAGTTCTTCTACTTTTACTTCTTCAGACTCACCTGTAGCACGTATTTTCACTTCTACAATACCTTCGTCTGCTTTTTTACCAACTGTAACGCGAACTGGAAGACCGAATAAATCTGCATCTGCAAACTTAACACCTGCACGTTCTGCACGATCGTCTAATAACACTTCATAGCCTTGTTCTTGTAATGAGTTGTAGATATTTTCACCCATTTCACGTTGTGCATCAGATTTCATATTTACTGGAATTACATGCACATGGAACGGTGCTACAGCTTTTGGCCAAACTAAGCCGTTCTCATCGTTAAACTGCTCTGCAATTGCTGCCACTGTACGAGATACACCGATACCGTAACAACCCATAATAAGTGGTTGTGTTTTTCCGTTTTCATCTAGGAATGTTGCGTTCATTGCTTCACTATAACGAGTTCCTAATTTGAATACATGACCAACTTCAATTCCGCGTGCGAAAAGAATTGTTCCGTTCCCATCTGGAGATTGGTCTCCTTCTTGAATGAAGCGTAAATCTGTATATTGACTTACTTTAAAGTCACGTTCTGGATTTACATTTACATAATGGAATCCTTCTTCGTTCGCTCCTGAACATCCGTTAACAATTGATGCTACAGCGTGATCAGCAATAATTTCAATATCACCTGTTACACCAATCGGTCCTAATGAACCAATTTCACAATTTAATAATTCTTTTACTTCTTCATGAGAAGCAAGCTCAACAACTGAAGCGCCGTATACATTTTTCACTTTCACATCGTTTACTTCGTGATCACCACGAACAAGTACAACTACTAATTTCTCATCTACTTTAAATACCATAGACTTAATGCACTTGTCAGCTGCAATGTTTAAGAATGCAGATACTTCTTCAATTGCTTTTTGGTCTGGTGTTGCTACTTTTTCAAGAGCTTTTTCTGCTTCGTCACTCTTCGTATACGTATCTACAACAGGAGCCATTTCGATGTTTGCTGCATAATCAGATGTGTCAGAGTATGCAATTGTATCTTCACCAACATCAGATAATACCATAAATTCATGTGTATCTTTTCCGCCCATTGCTCCAGAATCAGCAATAACTGCACGGAAATTCAAGCCACAACGAGCAAAAATGTTAGAGTATGCTTTATATAAGCGATCGTATACTTCATCTAAGCTCTCTTGTGTAGCATGGAAAGAGTATGCATCTTTCATTAGAAACTCTCTTCCGCGTAATAAACCGAAACGAGGTCTTTGCTCATCACGGAATTTTGTTTGAATTTGATATAATGTTAACGGTAATTTTTTATATGATTTCACTTCATCACGCACAAGATCCGTAATTACTTCCTCATGTGTCGCTCCTAATGCGAATTCACGAGCGTTACGATCTTTCATACGCATTAATTCAGATCCGTATGAATACCAACGACCTGATTCTTGCCATAATTCTGCAGCTTGCATAGCTGGCATTAATAATTCTACAGCTCCTGCACGCTCCATTTCTTCTCGAACGATACGTTCTACTTTGTGTAATACTTTTAATCCAAATGGTAGAAAACTATAAATACCAGAAGCATTTTGACGCATAAAACCTGCGCGAAGTAATAATTGATGACTCTTAATTTCAGCATCAGCTGGAACTTCACGTAATGTAGGACTGAATACCATACTTTGTTTCATTTATTTGCACCTCTTCATTTTACTCTTACACGCAGTAAAACCCCTCACCTCGAATTAGGTGAGGGATTTTATTCTACGAGCTCTATTTCATTATTAGTTTCATTCTATTTTACAAGAAAAACTTACGAATGTCATTCCATGTTACAACTAACATTAATAACATTAATAATGCAAAACCAATAAAATGAACCATTCCTTCTTTTTGACGGTCAATTGGTTTCCCTCGTAACGCTTCAATTAAGAAGAAGAATAAACGGCCACCATCTAAAGCAGGAACTGGTAATAAATTAAATAAACCAAGATTAATGCTTAGAACTGCCGCTAAACTTAGTACACGCGTAAATCCATAATCTACAACTTGATCTGTTAGATTATAAATTCCTACTGGACCTGACAACTCATTAATAGAAAATTGACCAGTTACTAATTTCACAAGAGATTCAAAAATTAGTTTCGTCCATTGGTACGTTTGTTCAAATCCTGATTTAATAGAACCCATTACTGTTTTCTCTACAGGAGAATAAACACCAATTCTACCAACTTCGTCTTTTCCTTCTTTATCAAGTGTTGGCGTTACTTTCACATTAAACTGTTCATTATCACGCTTTACTTGTAACGTAATTTCTTTATTCGGGTTTTCACGTACAATATTAACAACATCTTTCCATGTACTTGTGTTTTTCCCATCAATCGCTTGAATTGTATCATTCTCTTTCAGGCCAGCTTGCTGTGCTGCACTATTATCCATCACTTTTCCGACCATTGGTTTGTCAATAGGAACCCCTTGTACAAATCCAAGAATCACAAAAATAACAAATGCTAAAATGAAGTTCATTGCAGGACCCGCAAAGATTGTTAAAGCGCGTTGACCCAATTTTTTAGAACCAAATTGCCTGTTATACGGAGCAATTTGGATTTCTTCTCCAGCAGTAATGATACGAGCCTTTTCATTCACTCGGAATGTTTGAAGCTCTTCCTCATACTCTTCATAGCCTGAAATCGTTAGATTATGCTCTAAATCAGCTTGTTCGACTTCAATAACACGAACATTTGGATATTTTTCATATCCATCAAAAACTAATTTCACAGCTTCGTCTTTTTCATTTAGCACAAGGCCAACCTTTTTCCCTGGCTTTAACTCCACTGTATCTGCATCCTCGCCAGCCATTCTTACATAGCCACCAAGAGGCAGTAATCGAATCGTATACACCGTTTCATTCTTTTCAAATGAGAATATTTTCGGACCAAAACCAATCGCAAACTCGCGGCATAAAATGCCTGCTCTTTTCGCGAAATATAGATGCCCTAGCTCATGGAAAAATACGAGTGCACCGAAAATTAATATAAAGGCAATCGCTGTATTCAATTCCATAACCACCTTTGCTAAATTTGTTCCATCACAAACCGTCTTGTGGCTGCATCAATTTCCAGAATTTCCTCTAAGCTCGGACGTGCAATGACATTGTGATGGTTCATTGCTTTTTCAATGAGGTCTTCCACTGTTAAGAAACCAATTCTCTTTTGTAAAAAAGCTTCAACAGCTACTTCATTTGCTGCGTTCATTACAGCTGGCATACTTCCACCTGCTTTTCCAGCTTCATACGCAAAACGTAAACAACGGAATCGTTCTTGGTCCATTTTCTCAAAATGCAACGTCCCTATTTCCCATAAGTTTAACTGTTTTGTGTCTGAAAGAGGCAATCTATCAGGATATGTAAGTGCGTATTGAATTGGTACTCGCATATCAGGTGAACCAAGCTGCGCCATTACACTACGATCTTCAAATTCAACCATAGAATGGATAATACTTTCTTTATGTAAAACAACATCGATTTGCTCATAAGGGATACCAAAAAGCCAATGTGCTTCAATTACTTCTAGTCCCTTATTCATCATTGTAGCAGAATCAATTGTAATTTTCGAACCCATTGACCAGTTTGGATGTCGAAGCGCATCTTCTACGGTCACATGATGCAATTCATCTCTCGTTTTATCACGGAAACTTCCACCAGAAGCCGTTATAATAAGACGAGAAATTCTTTTTTCATTTTCACCATTCAAGCATTGAAAAATAGCCGAATGTTCACTATCTACTGGAAGTAACGAAACATTATGTTTTCGTGCTGCTTCCATTACAAGATGTCCTGCAGTTACTAACGTTTCTTTATTTGCAATTCCAATTGTTTTTTTCGCCTCAATCGCACGAAGTGTCGGTAACAACCCTACGCTACCTACAACAGCATTTACTACAATCTCCGCATCTGGATGTAATGCTACTTCTAAAAGTCCTTCACTACCATATACAATTTTTGTATTACCAGAAACAGCTTGTAATTTTAAAACATCTTCCTCTCTTTGCACAGAGACGATTTGCGGAGAAAATTCTTGAATTACCTTTACTGCGTAGTCAATATTTTTCCCTACAGAAAAAGCAACGAGACGGAATTGGTCTGGGTGCGAGCGTAATACATCTAAAGTTTGTGTACCAATTGATCCGCTTGCACCTAATAAACTAATGTTTTTCATGACTCCAACCCCTCGTTCATTTATTAATTGTATTGTAATAAGAAGTAGAGAATTGGTAAAACGAATAACCAACTATCTGTTCGATCTAATATACCACCATGCCCAGGTAAAATTGTACCTGAATCCTTTACGCCATAATGACGTTTAAAAGCAGATTGTACTAAATCACCAATTTGTCCAAAAATAGAAATGATAATTGTCAGCACAATTAAAATTACTACATTCGATTCGACTGGGAAGAACACGTTGTAAACAAGTGCCACAATAATTCCACAAACGATGCCGCCTAATGAACCTTCAATCGTTTTATTTGGACTAATTTCTGGCCACAATTTTCTCTTGCCCAATGCTTTCCCTACGAAATATGCGCCTGAATCAGTAGCCCATATAACAAATAATGCACAAAACACATATTTAATTCCTAATATTCTCGTTTCATTTAAATATAAGAATCCCATTGCCACATATGTCGTTGCCATTAGTAAAAATGAAGCATTATCAAAAGTAAATGTATTCTTAGAAAGGACTGTATATGATAAAAGTAATAAAACAATCACAAATGTGATTTCCAATTTACCTAATCCAATCCATGTAAACAGTTCTGATGCACTACTTGGAATTAAAAGAATCCACAATAATACTGCAGCTAAAACTGTCGGTACTGAAATAAGCGTAAGCTTATTCATACGAATTAATTCATATAAACCTATAGAAGCAAGTGCATACACTAAAACCGTAAAAGGCACGCCACCGTATATTACGATGGGAATGAATAGCGCGGCAGCAACCACTCCAGTAATAATTCTCTGTTTCACTACCAAACCCTCTCTTTCTACACGCCTCCGAATCTGCGCCCTCTATGTTGAAAGTCAGTAATCGCATTTAGCAAATGTTCTTCTTTGAAGTCTGGCCAATACACATCTGTAAACCAAAACTCCGAATATGCAATTTGCCATAACATGAAATTACTAATACGTAGCTCTCCGCTTGTTCGGATTAACAACTCTGGATCAGGTAAAGAACTCGTCATTAAGTAGGAGGAAAGCATTTCTTCACTTACCTCTTCAGAACGAATTTTTCCTTCCTCATTATCTTTCATCATATGTTGCACAGCAGAAACGATTTCATCTCGACTTCCATAGTTTAACGCGAAATTAAGAATTAATCCCGTATTCTCTTTCGTATCTTCCATGGCTTTCTCCATCGCTCTGCGTGTATGCGTAGGAAGACGATCTTTTTGCCCTATTACTCGGACTTGTACGTTTTCTTCAATCAATTCTGGTAAAAATGTACCTAGAAATTCTTCTGGAAGCTTCATTAAATAATCAACTTCCTTTTTCGGTCTTTTCCAGTTCTCAGTTGAAAAAGCATAAAGAGTTAACACTTTCACATTAAGTTTACTTGCAAATTTTGTAATTTTCTTTACAACTTGCATACCTTCATGATGTCCCGCAATACGAGGCATTGCTCTCCTCTTTGCCCATCTTCCATTCCCATCCATAATGATGGCAATATGTTCTGGGATATATCCTTTTTTCACTTCTTCAACGAGATGATCAAACGATGTGTCCTTTTTACCTTTAAAAAAAGGAAAGTTTTTAAACATCATTCATACCCTCCAACAAGCAGACGTATGCCTAAAAGTGTAAAAAGACCCCCTTAAGAAGAGGGTCATATTTGCGAAGTTATCGCTATTACACTTCCATGATTTCTTTTTCTTTGTTTTTTGCGATTTCGTCAACTTTTGCAATATATTTATCTGTTTCTTTTTGGATATCTTCAGTATATCCTCTTAAATCATCTTCTGTAATCTCGCCAGCTTTTTCAAGCTTCTTAAGATCATCATTTCCGTCACGACGTACGTTACGAACAGCTACTTTTGCTTCTTCAGCATATTTTTTCACAACTTTAACAAGATCACGACGACGCTCTTCTGTTAATGCAGGGAATGCAATACGAATTACAGTTCCATCATTAGAAGGGTTTAAGCCTAAATCTGCTTTTAAAATTGCTTTTTCGATATCACCGATAGAAGTTTTATCATAAGGTTGAATTACAAGTAAACGTGCTTCTGGAACTGTAATGTTCGCTAATTGCACAACTGGTGTTGGTGCACCATAGTAATCAACTTGTACCTTATCTAATACAGACGAGCTTGCACGACCAGCGCGAACTGTTGCTAGTTCACGAGAATAAGCAGCAACTGCTTTTTCCATTTTTTCATTTGAAGATTTCAATACTTGTTGTCCCATATTTATTTCCCCCTTACAACTGTTCCAATATTTTCGCCTAAAACGGCACGTTTAATATTACCTTTTTCCATAACTGAGAATACAATTAATGGAATATCATTATCCATACATAGAGAAGAAGCTGTAGAATCCATTACACCTAAACCTTCTTTTAATACATCTAAGTAAGTAAGCGTTTCGTATTTCGTAGCTGTTGGGTCAATAGATGGATCTGCGCTATATACGCCATCCACATTATTTTTCGCCATTAAAATAACGTCTGCTTCGATTTCCGCTGCACGTAATGCTGCTGTTGTATCTGTTGAGAAGTATGGATTACCTGTACCTGCTGCAAAGATAACAACACGTTTTTTCTCTAAGTGACGAACTGCTTTACGGCGAATGTAAGGCTCTGCCACTTGACGCATCTCAATTGAAGTTTGTACACGAGTTTGGATTCCAATATTCTCCAAGCTATCTTGAAGAGCTAATGAATTCATAACTGTAGCTAACATGCCCATGTAATCTGCTCCTGCACGATCCATGCCCATTTCACTTCCAATTTTCCCACGCCAAATGTTACCGCCACCAACAACAACAGCAACCTCTACATCAAGTTCTGCAATTTCTTTCACTTGTTCTGCAACTGACTTAATAACAGTTGGATTAATTCCAAATCCTTGCTCTCCAGCTAAAGCTTCTCCACTTAGCTTTAAAACGACACGATTATATTTCGGTTTACTCATAATGAACCTCCAATTGCTTACATCTTTATTTTAAAAAAGGGAACACAATGTGTTCCCTAATCTGTATTAGTTACTACCTTTTACTTGGTTCATTACTTCTTCAGCAAAGTTGTCTTCGCGTTTTTCGATACCTTCACCAACAGCGTAGCGAACGAATCCTTTTAATGTTCCGCCTTTAGACTCAACGAACTGACGAACTTTCATATCAGGGTTTTTAACGAATGCTTGGTCAAGTAAGCAAATCTCTTCGAAGAATTTGCCTAGACGGCCTTCAACCATTTTTGCAACGATTTTTTCAGGCTTGCCTTCGTTTAATGCTTGTTGTGTTAATACTTGACGCTCATGCTCAACTTCTTCAGCTGTTACAGCATCGCGGTCGATGTATTTAGGGTTAACTGCAGCGATGTGCATTGCAACATCTTTAGCAGCAGCTTCATCAGTAGAACCTTCAAGAACTGTTAATACACCAATGCGTCCACCCATGTGTAGGTAAGCGCCGAATGCATCTGCATCAGTTTTTGATACGATTTCGAAACGACGAAGTGTAAGTTTTTCACCAATTTTAGCGATTGCTTCGTTGATGTGCTCTTCAACGTTTTTACCGTTTTCCATTGTTTGAGCCATAGCTTCTTCAACGTTAGCTGGTTTGTTAGTTAATAAGTGAGCAGCTAATTCTTTAATTAGTGTTTGGAAACCTTCGTTTTTCGCAACGAAATCAGTTTCAGAGTTTAATTCTAAGATTAAAGCGTCGTTACCGTTTGTTTCGATGAAAGTTAAACCTTCAGCAGCAATGCGGTCTGCTTTTTTAGCAGCTTTCGCAATACCTTTTTCGCGTAAGAAGTCAATTGCCTTCTCCATGTCGCCGTTAGTTTCTGTTAAAGCTTTTTTGCAGTCCATCATACCTGCGCCAGTTTTTTCACGTAATTCTTTTACCATTTGAGCAGTGATTGCCATATTTTTCATCCTCCTAAAATATGTATTTATACCTTTTATAAAGGTGTTTATACCTTAAAAAAGGTGATAAAAGGCCGAACCCCTTATCACCTTTCCAACTTTGTTACGCAGTAACAGTTTCTTCACCTTGTTTTGCTTCAAGGATCGCGTCTGCCATTTTAGATGTAAGAAGTTTTACAGCACGAATTGCATCATCGTTTGCTGGGATAACGTGATCGATTTCGTCTGGATCACAGTTTGTATCAACGATACCGATGATTGGAATGTGTAATTTGCGCGCTTCAGCAACTGCAATACGCTCTTTACGAGGGTCTACTACGAATAATGCACTTGGAAGACCTTTCATATCTTTAATACCACCTAAGAATTTCTCAAGACGCTCTAACTCTTTTTTAAGTTGAACAACTTCTTTCTTAGGAAGTACTTCGAAAGTACCATCTTCTTGCATTCTTTCGATGTCTTTAAGACGCTTGATACGCTTTTGGATTGTTTGGAAGTTTGTTAAAGTTCCACCTAACCAACGTTGGTTAACGAAGTACATACCAGCACGAGTTGCTTCTTCTTTAATAGCTTCTTGTGCTTGTTTTTTAGTACCTACGAATAAGATGTCTCCACCTTCAGCAGCGATGTCACGCATCGTTCTGTAAGCTTCCTCAACTTTTTTCACAGTTTTTTGTAAGTCGATGATGTAGATACCGTTACGCTCTGTGAAAATGTAACGCTTCATTTTTGGGTTCCAACGACGAGTTTGATGTCCGAAATGAACACCAGCTTCAAGCAATTGCTTCATAGAAATTACTGACATAATATAGTTCCTCCTAAATGGTTTTTGATATCCTCCGTTTACTTCATCTCTAAGCGAAACTACAACCGTAGCACCAACACTTAAATCAGTAAACGTGTGTACTTTGTACTGACACCACTGCTTACTATATCATACTGAAATATTACAATCAAGTCGAAAATGCGAACAATGTAAAACTTTCTTTGTTCATACTCGAATTCTAGTATTACCAACCTTCATTTCTTTTAAGCAAAAAAGTAAAACACAATTAATAGTTTTCCCAGAAAACACGCTTATGGCACTTTTCACAAGCGCCATCAATCCATTGCACAAAAAAAACTCTCCTCGATCGAGGAGAGTTTTTTATAAATTAGTTTGTTTTTAATTTAGCAAGTTCCTGTAGAAACTTGTCGTTTAACACTTTAATGTATGTTCCTTTCATACCTAAAGAGCGAGACTCAATAACACCAGCACTTTCTAATTTACGTAGTGCATTTACGATTACAGAACGAGTAATTCCTACACGATCAGCGATTTTACTTGCAACAAGTAAACCTTCTGTTCCATTTAATTCTTCGAAGATGTGCTCAATTGCTTCTAACTCACTGTAAGATAATGAGCTGATCGCCATTTGAACAACAGCTTTACTACGTGCTTCCTCTTCGATTTCTTCTGCTTTTTCACGTAAGATTTCCATACCTACAACAGTTGAGCTGTACTCAGCAAGGATTAAATCATCATCTAAGAACTCTTGACCAAGACGAGCTAATACTAATGTACCTAGACGCTCACCGCCACCAACGATTGGTACGATTGTAGTTAAACCTTGACCAAATAATTCTCTGTTTTCTACCGGGAATGCTGTATAAGCACTGTTCACATCTAAATTTGAAGATGTTTCTGTAATGTTGAATAAGCTTTGTGTATATTCTTCCGGGAACTGACGCTCTGCAAGCATTTGTTTCATACGCTCATTTTCGATTTGTTGGTGAATTGCATAACCTAGTAATTTACCACGACGACTTACAACGAACACGTTTGCTTCAATTACTTCACACATTGTGTCAGACATTTCTCTAAAGTTTACAGGCTTCCCTGCAGCGCTCTGTAATAACGCATTTAATTTTCTCGTTTTTGCTAATAATTCCATTTCAAAAGTTCCTCCTACATGTTACTTACATATTTTTTCATCACTTGGAAACTAGGGCGAGTCACCTGATGACACTATTACAAAATAAACTGGCTCACATCTTTATTTTTAGCAATTGTTGCTAATTTCTCCTCAACGTATTGAGGTGTTATCGTTATTTTTTCTAACGTAATTTCAGATGCTTCAAACGATAAATCTTCAAGGAGCTTCTCCATAATCGTATGAAGTCTTCTTGCTCCAATATTATCTGTATCCTGATTAACTTGATAAGCAATCTCAGCAATCTTACGAATAGCTTCGTCTGAAAATTCAATTTCTATACCTTCAGTCGCTAATAATGCCATATATTGTTTGATTAACGCATTGTCAGGCTCGATTAATATTTTAACAAAATCATCTGTTGATAATTTTGTTAACTCTACTCGAATCGGAAATCTCCCTTGCAATTCCGGAATTAAATCCGACGGTTTAGACATATGGAACGCTCCAGCTGCAACGAATAAAATATAATCCGTTTTTACTGATCCGTATTTTGTCGCAACATTCGACCCTTCTACAATCGGCAAAATGTCACGTTGCACACCTTCACGTGATACATCTACGCTATTCGACTGCTTACCAGCAATTTTGTCAATTTCATCGATAAAAATAATCCCGAGCTGTTCAGCACGATAAACAGCCTCTTGTGTAACTTCATCCATATCAATTAAGCGCTGTGCCTCTTCATTTGTCAAGAGTTTTCTTGCTTCTTTTACAGAAAGTTTACGTTTTTTCGTTTTTTTCGGCATAAAACTTCCTAATGCATCTTGGAAATTCATTCCCATTTGCTCCATGCCAGTTCCTTGTAACATATCAAACATAGAAGACTGTTGCTCGGTCACTTCAATCGATACAATTTCGTCTTCAAGAAGCCCTGCAGCAAGCTTTCTCTCCACATCTTGACGTTTCTTTTCGATTTCACCATCTTCTTGTGTATCAGACGTTTGACTCGAATTTTGAGCACCACCAAAAAGCATCTCTAATGGATTTTTAAATCCAGATTGCTTCTCCGGACTCGGTACTAAAATTTCAACAAGACGTTGATTCGCTTGCTCTTCTGCTTTATCTTGAACTTTCACTACCATTTCTTCTTTTACAATGCGAACAGACGTTTCTACGAGGTCACGTACCATCGACTCTACATCTCTACCCACATATCCAACTTCTGTGAATTTTGTAGCCTCAACCTTAATAAAAGGTGCTCCAACGAGTTTCGCCATTCGTCGTGCTACCTCTGTTTTCCCAACACCTGTCGGTCCAATCATCAAAATGTTCTTAGGTGCTATTTCATCACGTAAATTTTCAGCCAATTTACTGCGACGGTATCGATTTCTCAACGCTACAGCAACCGCTTTCTTTGCGTCTTTTTGGCCGATGATGTATTGATCTAATTT
This sequence comes from Bacillus sp. FG16, assembly GCF_057809515.1. Lineage (NCBI taxonomy): Bacteria > Bacillati > Bacillota > Bacilli > Caryophanales > Bacillaceae > Bacillus > Bacillus sp. FG16. The sequence continues at coordinate 101,449 of NZ_JBMDKC010000002.1, read as the reverse complement.
TTCCACAATTTGGCGCGGAGTAAAATGTAAATGCATATAAAATGCCTCCCTTACGATTCTACAATTCTTCAACAATTATGTTGTGATTCGTGTAAACACAAATATCGCCAGCAATCTCTAAACTCGCTTTCGCAATTTGTTTCGCTGTTAAGTGTTCACTTGCATATTGCTTTAAAGCACGACCTGCAGAAAGTGCATAATTCCCACCAGATCCAATTGCTAAAATACCATCATCCGGTTCAATCACTTCTCCTGTACCTGAAACAAGGAGCATAGTTGTTTTATCCATGACAATGAGCATCGCTTCTAGCTGACGTAACATTTTATCGCCACGCCATTGTTTTGCCATTTCAACAGCAGCACGCTGCAAGTTGCCATTATACTCTTCTAATTTTCCTTCAAACATTTCAAAAAGAGTAAATGCATCAGCAACTGAACCTGCAAAACCAGCTAAAACTTTACCTTGGAAAAGCCTGCGAACTTTACGAGCTGTATGTTTCATTACAACAGCATTTCCCATTGTCACCTGGCCATCTCCAGCCATTGCACATTCTCCATTATGATGAACTGCAAATATCGTTGTAGCGTGGAAATTCCCCATAGAAAAAACTCCTTTATTTGTTTTTATAGCTTTTAAAGCAATTTATGCCCGCGGGTGATGCTTCATGTAAACAGAACGCAATCTTTCTTTAGAGACATGCGTATAAATTTGTGTCGTCGACAAATTCTCATGGCCTAATAGCTCCTGTACAGTACGTAAATCCGCCCCTTCATCTAACATATGTGTAGCAAATGTATGCCTTAACACATGGGGACTTATCCGCATTGTCAGTGAAGCCTTTTTAATGAGTTCGTTTAAAACATAACGAACTCCACGACTTGTTAGCGGCGTACCTTTCGCATTTAAAAATACCATATGAGAGTCTTCTTCAGTCTTATTAACTAACTGTTTTCTCCCATTTTCTATATAGGTAATTAAAGAATCTTGTGCATAGCTTCCGAACGGAATATATCTTTGTTTTTTTCCTTTTCCCATTACTAAAATTGTTCCCACCGCAAAGTCAATATCGGTAAGTTGTAAATTGACACATTCACTCACACGGATCCCAGTCGCATACATCAACTCTAATAAAGCTTGATTCCTTTGACCGAGTGGCGTTCCCGTGTCAGAAACTTCGAATAATTCTTCTAACTCTTCAGCATATAAAAACTTTGGGATTGACAATTCTTTTTTGGGGAGTGACGCAAGTGCAAACGGATTATCCTTCCGATAACCTTCACGCATCAAAAAACGATATAAACTTCGTAAGCTTGATACTTTTCTTGCGACAGATTTACGGGCTAACTTTTCATCGTGCAACGTCGTTAAGTACAAACGAACATCCGCGTATGTAACGTCTAAAAAAGAGGATATGCTTTCTCGCTCCATAAATTGCACAAAATGTTCTAAATCATTTTGATAACTTGCAATTGTATATTTTGAATAATTTCTTTCAATTTGTAAATATCCAACGAATAATTGTAACAATTTCTTCACATTCACACAATTCACCTCAATAAAGGCTACTAAATCGTATCACAACTTAGTAGCCTTTGCAAGAAATTTAACTAAATATTTACAAAATTTTGAATCGTTTCTAAAGCACGTGCTGCGTATGCTTCATTTCGTTCTGCTTTCTTTTTGAGTTTCTTCTCTAACGGTGCAAATAGACCGAAGTTCGCATTCATCGGTTGGAAGTTTTTAGCATTCGTTGCCGTAATGTAATTTGCCATGCTACCCATTGCAGTTACTGGCGGTAATACAATCGGCTCTTCACCTTGCACAAGACGTGCAGCATTAATTCCTGCTAATAATCCTGATGCTGCTGATTCAACATATCCCTCTACTCCAGTCATTTGACCAGCGAAGAATAAATCATCACGTTGTTTATATTGATATGTTGGACGAAGCAAATTAGGTGAATTAATAAACGTATTACGATGCATTACACCATAACGTACAATCTCTGCATTTTCCAATCCCGGAATTAACTGTAGCACTTCTTTTTGTGGTCCCCACTTTAAATGCGTTTGGAAACCTACGATATTGTATAAAGTTCCCGCTGCATCATCTTGACGTAACTGAACAACAGCATATGGCGTTTTCCCTGTTTTTGGATCTTCTAATCCAACAGGTTTCATAGGTCCAAATACTAGCGTCTGTCTCCCTCTACTTGCCATAACTTCTACCGGCATACAACCCTCAAAGAAAATTTCTTTTTCAAACTCTTTTAAAGGCACTGTCTCAGCGGCAATTAAAGCCTCATAAAAACGATCAAATTCTTCTTCTGTCATCGGACAGTTTAAATATGCCGCTTCCCCTTTATCATAGCGAGACTTTAAATATACTTTGTTCATATCAATGCTGTCTTTTTCAACGATTGGCGCTGCTGCATCGTAGAAATAGAAATAATCTTCACCTGTTAGTTCTTTTAATTGCGCAGCAAGATCAGGAGATGTAAGTGGACCTGTTGCAATAATTGTTGGTCCTTCTGGAATTTCAGTAAGCTCTTCATTCACTACAGTTACATTCGGATGATTCTTTACGTATTCAGTCACTTTAGCTGCGAATTCATGACGGTCAACCGCTAAAGCTCCTCCAGCTGGTACAGAGCACTCATCAGCTGCACGAATAATGACAGAATCCATCAAACGCATTTCTTCTTTAATAACTCCAACAGCATTTGTTAATGTGTTTGCACGTAATGAGTTACTGCACACTAATTCAGCAAATTTATCTGTATGATGAGCTGGCGTTTGCCTTACTGGTCTCATTTCATATAATTTTACTTGGACACCACGTTTTGCAATTTGGTAAGCTGCTTCACTTCCTGCAAGACCTGCGCCAATGACGTTTACTACTTGTGTTGTCATATATATCACCTTTCCTTTTCTTCCCGAAAAAAATGTGAGCAGTTACGCTCACATTTGTTGTTCTTCTTCATAATCGCACGAAATACATTGTACTTGCACGCCTTTTTTCAACTTCTTCTCTACAAGCATGCCTTCACACTTCGGACATTTACGACCAATCGGCTTATCCCAAGATACAAAGTCACATTCTGGATACGTACCACATCCATAGAAAAGACGTTTCTTTTTGTTACTACGACGCTCAATAATTTGCCCTTCTTCACATTTCGGACAAGTTACACCGATTTCTTTCACAATCGGTTTTGTATTACGACAATCAGGGAAATTCGAACAAGCCATAAACTTCCCGTATTTACCCATTTTAAAGACCATTGGATGTCCGCATAATTCACAGTCTTCCCCAGCTGGCTCATCTTTAATTTCCACTTCACGCATTTCTTTTTCCGCTTTTTCTAAGCGCGGTTCAAATCCTACGTAGAAATCATCAACAATTTTCACCCAATTGGCATTTCCTTCTTCCACTTCATCAAGGCTTTGCTCCATATTGGCAGTAAATTCAATGTTAATAATTTCCGGGAAAAATTCTAAAATAAGTTCAATTACTATTTCACCAAGTTCAGTCGGAACGAAGCGTTTATTATCTAAGCTTACATACCCACGCTTTTGAATCGTTTCAAGTGTAGGTACATAAGTCGACGGTCTTCCAATTCCAAGTTCTTCAAGCGTTCTTACTAAACGAGCCTCTGTATAACGCGGCGGTGGTTGAGTATAGTGTTGTTTCGGCTCTATATCTTTTGAAAATACCGTTTCTCCCACTTCTAACGGTGGCAACATCTTATCCTTTTCTTCCGCACCATCATCTTTTGACTCTACATACACTTTCATAAATCCTGGGAACTTTACAACCGATCCACTTGCACGGAACTGAACATTATTATTAATGAGTCTCGCTGTCACAGTATCCATTATAGCAGACGCCATTTGACTTGCAACAAATCGCTCCCAAATCAATTTATATAATCGAAGTTGATCACGACTTAAGAAACTTTTTAGTTCCTCTGGCTTTCTCATTACCGAAGTAGGACGAATTGCCTCATGCGCATCTTGTGCATTTGACTTTTTCGTTTCTTTCTTCTTTTCTGTTCCTATGTATTCCGTACCATACGCTTCAGTGATGTAAGTACGAGCCTCTGTTTGAGCTGTTTCTGAGATACGTGTTGAATCAGTTCTCATATACGTAATAAGACCTACAGTTCCTTGTTTTCCAAGATCTATCCCTTCATACAATTGCTGTGCAAGCATCATCGTTTTCTTTGCTCGCATATTTAACTTACGTGCTGCTTCTTGTTGCAAGGAAGATGTTGTAAACGGTAATGCAGGATTACGTTTTCGCTCTTTGCGCGTTACATTTTCAACTGAAAACGCATTGTCTTTCATCTGTTCAATTATTTCATTCACTTGCATTTCATTCGTTAATTGAACTTTTTCACCATCTACACCGTAAAAACTTGCTTCAAATGTGTCTTTTCCTTTTACAAATTCTGTTTTAATTGTCCAGAATTCTTCAGGTTCAAAGCTTTGAATTTCCTTTTCACGTTCGATGATTAAACGAACTGCTACAGATTGTACACGCCCTGCACTTAATCCTTTTTTTACTTTCTTCCATAATAAAGGACTAATATTGTAACCAACAAGACGATCAAGTATGCGTCTTGCTTGTTGTGCATCTACTAAATCCATATTAATTGCGCGAGGATGTTTAAATGATTCTTTGATTGCATCTTTCGTAATCTCATTAAACACAACCCGACAATCTGATTCAACGTCCACATTTAACGTATTCGCTAAATGCCAAGCAATCGCTTCCCCTTCGCGGTCTGGATCGGCCGCGAGATAAACTTTCTTTGCTTTTTTCGCCGCTGATTTTAAATCTTTTAAGACGGGACCTTTACCACGAATGGTAATATACTTCGGGGTGAAGTTGTTCTTTACTTCTATCCCCATTTGACTTTTTGGCAAATCGCGAACATGTCCCATAGACGCGACAACTTTGTATTTTTTCCCTAAATATTTCTCAATGGTCTTCGCCTTAGAAGGCGACTCCACGATTACGAGGTAATCTGACATGCTAGTGCCTCCTTAAGAGGTGGATTCAAGTCTTCATTAATCTTATTGATTTCTCTTGTTTTTGTCAATCAAGAATGAATATACCATACAGCGCCAATCTACCATTTGTCAATAATTGTTTAATAAAAACATAAAAATATAAGGTTAATTTAAAATCTCTTCAAAGATATCTTCTGCATTTCTTACTAGTTTTGCCCCTTGTTGAATAAGATGATTCGTTCCCGATGCCCCCTCTATAAATATAGGTCCAGGGAGCGCAAACACCTCTCTATTTTGCTCTAACGCAAGGTCTGCAGTAATAAGGGTTCCACTTCTCGATTTCGCTTCTACAACTAAAACACCTTTACTTATGCCACTAATAATCCGGTTCCTTTTTGGAAAATACCACTTTTTCGGTGCATAGTGCGGTGGATACTCTGTCAATAACAATATATATTCCTTCCACGTTTCATATAAATGCCTATTTTCTTTCGGATACATAAAAGATAATCCATGTCCTAATATCGCAATAGTCGGGCAATACTGCCTTACTGTAACCTCATGGGACATTGTATCTATCCCTTTTGCAAACCCGCTGACAATAACCCACTTTCTTTCTAATAAAGGGTGCAAAATAAATTTCAAACTCTCATGACCATATAATGATGGCTGCCTCGTTCCAACAACTGCCAATTTATTTACTTTATTCAGAAAATCTTTCTCTCCTTTTCCATATAAAACGAAGGGAGGGTCTTGTATTTCACGTAATAATTGCGGATAAATTTCATCCCATATCGTTATATAAAAGATACGATTTTTCTCTAAATAAGATATATATTGCGGAAGATTTGAACTTTGAAGGAATTTCACTAATTCTGAAGATTTTTTCGAGGATATTCCAGTGTATTGTTCCATTTGTTTTTCGTTAAAAGTATATATGTTCTTTAATTCTGGATCGACATATAGTAGCCTCTCCATCGCTTTCCAATAATCTGCTAGCAAGTAATGAAGATGTAATAATCGCTCTCTTTTCATCTCAATTCTCCTTACCCATAATTTTTATTATGTAAACAGAAAAAGTGTAAAAAGACACCCTCAAGCAAGAAGGTGTCTTTCAACAGATTAATAGTTTTTGCAAGTCTCAAATAGACCTTTTTCTTTTAAAACAGAGATTAGCGTTTCTCCCATAACTGCTGGAGTTTCAGCTACTTTAATGCCACAAGCTTCCATTGTTTTAATCTTTTCAGCAGCAGTTCCTTTACCGCCAGAAATGATTGCACCAGCATGGCCCATACGTTTGCCAGCAGGCGCTGTTTGACCACCAATGAAGCCTACAACAGGTTTTGTCATATTAGCTTTTACCCACTCAGCTGCCTCTTCTTCTGCTGTACCACCGATTTCACCAATCATAATTACAGCATGTGTTTCTTCATCTTCATTAAATGCTTTTAACGCATCAATAAAGTCTGTACCGTTAACAGGGTCCCCGCCGATACCTACAGCAGTAGATTGGCCAATACCTTCTTGTGTTAACTGATGTACAGCTTCATACGTTAATGTACCAGAGCGCGATACGATACCTACATGACCTTTTTTATGAATGTATCCTGGCATAATACCGATTTTACATTCATCAGGCGTGATAACACCTGGGCAGTTTGGTCCAAGTAAACGTGTATGTTTACCAGCCATATACCTCTTTACGTTTACCATATCTAATACAGGAATTCCTTCAGTAATACATACTACTAAATCAATTTCTGCATCAACTGCTTCCATAATTGCATCAGCCGCAAAAGCGGGTGGAACGTATACAACTGAAGCGTTTGCGCCTGTTGCTTTCACTGCATCTTCTACAGTATCAAATACTGGTACACCTTCAATATCAGTGCCACCTTTACCTGGCGTTACACCACCGACAATTTTCGTACCGTATTCAATCATTTGTTTTGTATGGAATAAACCTTGAGAACCTGTAATACCTTGAACAATAACTTTTGTATCTTTATTAACTAATACGCTCATTTTTCTCCCCCGCTTTCTATTAGCCCACTAGTGAAACAATTTTTTGTGCACCGTCTGCCATAGATTCTGCTGCAACAATATTTAAGCCAGACTCATTTAAAATTTTCTTACCTAGTTCTACGTTTGTACCTTCAAGACGTACAACTAAAGGTAACTCAAGACCTACCTGTTTCGTTGCTTCAATAACACCTTCTGCAATAACATCACACTTCATAATGCCACCAAAAATGTTAACAAAGATACCTTTTACATTTTTGTCAGAAAGGATAATTTTGAATGCTTCTGTAACTTTTTCAGCAGTTGCACCGCCACCAACATCTAAGAAGTTAGCTGGGTCACCGTGGTAATGTTTAATGATATCCATTGTAGCCATCGCTAAACCTGCACCATTAACCATACAACCGATATTTCCATCTAAAGGAATGTAGTTTAAGTCGTATTTTGAAGCTTCAATTTCTTTTGCATCTTCTTCATCAAGATCACGAAGCTCTAAAATGTCTTTATGGCGATATAACGCATTAGAATCAAAGTTTAATTTTGCATCTAATGCCATAACTTTACCTTCACCTGTTGTAACAAGTGGGTTAATCTCAGCGATAGAGCAATCTTTTTCGATAAACGCACGGTATAAGCCCATCATAAACTTCACAGCTTGTCCTACAAGCTCTTTTGGAATATTGATGTTAAATGCAATTCGGCGCGCTTGGAAACCTTGTAAACCTACTGCCGGATCAATATATTCTTTAAAGATTTTTTCAGGTGTTTTTTCTGCTACTTCTTCAATTTCTGTTCCGCCTTCTTCAGAAGCCATTAAAACAACTTGAGAAGTTGCACGATCTAAAACTAGACCTACATAATATTCTTTTTTAATATCGCAACCTTCTTCGATAAGTAAGCGTTTTACTTCCTTACCTTCAGGACCTGTTTGATGTGTCACAAGTGTAGTTCCTAAAATGCTTTCTGCATATGTACGAACTTCATCTAAATTTTTTGCAACTTTTACTCCGCCAGCTTTGCCGCGTCCACCAGCGTGAATTTGTGCTTTCACTACACATACATCTGTTCCTAATTCTTTCGCTGCTTCTACAGCTTCTTCTACTGTAAATGCAACCTTCCCGTTCGGAACGCTAACCCCATAGCTTCTAAGGACTGCCTTACCTTGGTACTCATGGATATTCATGGTCCCATCCTCCCCTGTTTTCCTGTTTTACTCGAAAAGTTTTTTAATGTTTAAAAAACATTACATTGCCATTGTATAAGATGATTGGCACGCTGTCTACAATAAAGTGTCAGAAAACTGAAATCGCTTTATTCTTTTTCGGAAATAGTAATGTTTATATGCCAAAATAAAAAATAAGCTGTATATTTACAGCTTATTTTTGAATCATATCTTTAATTGGCGCGAATGACTTTCGGTGTTCATCTAATACTCCATGCACTTCAATTGCCTCTAAATGTTGCTTTGTGCCATATCCCATATGTTGCTCAAATCCGTATTCAGGATGCTTCTCTCCCAGTTCTTTCATCATACGATCTCTCGTCACTTTTGCAATAATGGATGCAGCTGAAATCGAAACACTTTTCGCATCACCTTTAATAATTGAAGTTTGCGGAATTGGTGTAGGAAGCTTCATCGCATCAATTAATAAATGTTGGGGTGTACAAGATAAATTCGCAACAGCATCTAACATCGCTTGTTTCGTTGCTTGGTAAATATTAATTTCATCAATAACTTGCGGTGATACAATCCCTACTCCAATTGCAATTGCTTGTACTTTTATTTCATCATAAAAACGCTCACGTTTCGCTTCACTCAGCTTTTTCGAGTCATTTAACCCTGGAATATAAAAATCCTCAGGAAGAACGACAGCCGCCGTCACAACAGGCCCAGCCAATGGCCCGCGCCCTACTTCATCAATACCTGCGATATATGTGATCCCTTTTTCACGCAAAGCATTTTCATACTTGGACATTTCAAAAAACTTCTCTTTTTCTTTCTGTTCTAACTCTTTTTGTTTATACCACTTCAAAATAAGTTTTTGAACTCCTTTTCGCTCATCTTTCATTAGCAGTTGAAAACGATCTTCTTCTTCATTCATAATTTCTTGCAATACATTTTCCGCTTCTTTTATCGTCATTTTTTGCATATATACAAGCTCCTTTTTAAACGTATCCAAAAAGAAAAGACGCACAAACGCACGTCTTATACTTCTTCTATTTTTTCCACATCTTCTACTTGCTCTGCAAACTCTTCCGGTGTTTCAAACGTCATTTTTCCAAGTTTGCCACCACGAAGCTCACGAAGTACAAGCTCAGATGTCTTATCATAATCAATCATTCCGCCGCCCATTAAGCAGCCTCTATTTTTTCCAATTGCATCGAATAATTCCACAATATCTTCTGGAATCTCATTTAAATTATAGCGTTCTTTCAAGCGTTCTGGATAATGTTTCTCCATAAAACGTAATGCGTAAACAGCTACATCTTGTAAATTTAAAATTGAATCTTTAATTGCACCCGTTGTCGCTAAGCGAAGACCCACTAATTGATCTTCAAATTTAGGCCACAGAATACCTGGCGTATCTAACAATTCCATTTCCTTCCCAACTTTAATCCATTGTTGAGCTGTTGTCACACCTGGACGATCTCCTGTTTTAGCAATATTTTTCTTTGCCAATTTATTAATTAATGTAGATTTACCAACATTTGGTATCCCTACAATTAATGCACGAATCGCTCTCGGTCTAATACCTTTTGCAACCATTTTATCAAATTTTTCTTTAACAAGCACCTTACAAGCTGCTGCAATTTCCTTCATACCTTGTCCAGCTTGCGCGTTAATCGAAATTGCCATATGGCCTTTTTCTTTAAAATATGCGATCCATTGTTTTGTTAAACGGTCATCTGCCATATCCGCTTTATTTAAAACAACAAGCCTCGGCTTATGTGTAATGATTTCATCAATCATTGGGTTTCGAGATGATAATGGTAATCGAGCATCTACAAGTTCAATTACAACATCAATTAATTTTAATTTCTCCGTTACTTGGCGTCTAGCCTTCGCCATATGCCCTGGAAACCATTGAATTACCATGTTGCCACCTTCTTTTTCATTTATTTCACAATACGTGCGTCTTCTAACGGCCAATATAACATATTAGCTTTACCAATTACTTGATCCATTGAAATCGTACCGATTGAACGGCTATCTTTACTAAAACGACGATTATCACCTAAAACAAATAATTGATCTTTTGGAACGGTTTTCTTGCCTGTCATTTCTTCAAGATTAAAATCATATGTAAGCGGTCCGTCAGCAATTTGCTTTTTCTGCTTGTCTAAATACGGCTCCTCATAAGCCTTTCCGTTAACATACAGTTTATCATTACGATACTCTATTTCATCGCCTGGCAGGCCTATAATGCGCTTAATGTAATCTTTATCTTCTGTTGCTCGAAATACGATAATATCAAAGCGTTTTGGATCTCCAATGTGATAACCAATTTTATTCACAATCATTCGATCACGATCATGTAAAGTAGGTGCCATCGATACCCCGTCTACGAGAATTGGCGCAAAGAAAAACTGTCTAATAACACCAGCTAATACAACAGCAATCAAAATTGCTTTAATCCATTCCCAAAGTGAACTCTTCTCTTTTTTCATGCATTTCCCCTCCACGGTTATGTAAGCTGTTCGTATTATACCAAAATTTCATATAGATTGGAAAAAGGGAGCTTGTGCATTTACAAGCTCCCATACATGTCTTATCGAATTTCTTTAATACGTGCTTTTTTACCGCGAAGGTTACGTAAGTAGTATAACTTAGCACGACGTACTTTACCACGGCGAAGTACTTCGATTTTCGCGATTCTTGGCGTGTGAACTGGGAATGTACGCTCAACACCTACACCGTAAGAAATCTTACGAACTGTGAATGTTTCACTGATTCCGCCACCACGACGTTTAATTACAACACCTTCGAAAAGCTGAATTCTTTCACGAGTTCCCTCAACAACTTTTACGTGTACACGTAAAGTGTCACCAGGACGGAATGAAGGAAGGTCAGTTTTTAATTGGCCTTTTGTAATTTCTGCGATTAATTGTTGCATATTAAATTCTCTCCTTTAAACAGATGCTCTTATAAAGTCTTAATAAATTACAGCGGAACATCGTTAATACGGCTACTGATTTCAGTAGCACAAATGTTATAATAGCATATTACTAGGCCTGTTGCAATAGCAAATATATGAAGTTATTACTGCTCTCGCTTTATTTCCTCAAGCCATTTTTTCTCTTGTTTAGATAGATCTCTTTCATCTAACAAATCAGGTCTACGCGTATACGTACGGCGCAAAGATTCCTTATGTCGCCATTCGTCAATATTTTTATGATTCCCTGACATTAATACATCCGGTACCTTCATACCACGAAAATCAGCCGGACGTGTATAATGAGGATGCTCTAATAAACCTGTACTAAACGAATCCTCTACTTGTGAAGCATGATTTCCTAGCACGCCTGGCAAGAGACGTACAACACTATCAGTAATAACCATAGAAGCTAATTCTCCGCCCGTTAATACATAGTCACCAATAGAAATCTCATCCGTTACGAGATGCTCACGAATTCGTTCGTCATACCCTTCATAATGCCCACATACAAAGATCAAATGTTCTTCCTCTGCAAGCTCTTCCGCTTTCTTCTGCGTAAATCTTTCGCCCTGCGGACACATTAAGACAACTCTTGGCTTACGCTCTGTCTCTTTCGTCAAATCTTCTACAGCATCAAAAATAGGCTGAGGAGTAAGCACCATACCAGCTCCTCCGCCGTAAGGATAATCGTCTACGCTATTATGCTTACTTGTTGTATAATCACGAAAGTTAACAACACGAAGGTTTACCGCTTCTTTTTCTTGTGCCTTCTTTAATATAGAAGATCCAAATACACCGGTAAACATGTCTGGGAACAACGTTAAAATATCAATTTTCATTATAGCAACCCTTCCATTACATGAATGGTTACTAATTTATTTTCAATATTAACTTGAAGTACAACGTCATCAATATAAGGAATTAAGAGATCTTGACCCTTCGGACGTTTAATCACCCAAACATCATTTGCACCAGGAGAGAGAATTTCTTTAATTGTCCCTAGCGCTTCTCCTTCTTCCGTTACAACGCTGCAACCAATAATTTCGTGATAGTAGTATTCACCTTCAGCAAGTTCGCCTAACTGCTCTTCTGGTACTTTTATTAAAGAACCTTTAAACTTCTCTACTTCATCTACATTGTTATATCCTTCAAATGTTAATAAATCGAATGTCTTATGTTGGCGATGAGAAGTTACCTTCACCGGAAGGTAGTCTGTGTCTTTCTCATTCGATATGTATAGCGTGTTTCCTACTTTATATCGCTCTTCTGGAAAATCAGTACGAGAAATAACACGGATTTCTCCTCTTACGCCATGAGTATTTACAATTTTCCCTACGTTAAACCATTTTGTCATAAATAGTATGTCACCCCTGGTTTCTATATAAATTAAGCATCTCCATTTCATAGATGGAACATGCAATCTCTATTTAAATGTTAAAAAAGGGAGAGGAATAACTCCTCGCCCTTTTTACGTTTATTGAATTTCCAGTGTTACTTTTTCATCATTATGATGTCCCACTGAATACAAGAGCATTCGAATCGCTTTCGCAACTCTCCCTTGCTTTCCAATGACTTTTCCAACATCCTCAGGATGTACAGTTAATCGATACTTTATCTCTCCGTTGTAAAGTTCCTGTGTAACTTTTACATCTTCAGGATGATCGACAAGAGGCTTGACAATCGTCTCGACTAACTTCTTCATAGTCATTGCCTCAATTACTTACCTTGTTTAGATAAGTGGAATTTCTCCATGATACCTTGGTTAGAGAATAAGTTACGAACTGTATCAGATGGTTTAGCACCATTTCCTAACCATTTTAATGCTGCTTCTTCGTTGATCTTAACTTCAGCTGGTTGAGCAACTGGATTGTAAGTTCCGATTTCCTCAATGAAACGTCCGTCACGAGGAGAACGAGAATCTGCAATAACTACACGATAGAAAGGAGTTTTTTTAGCTCCCATACGTTTTAAACGAATTTTAACTGCCATTTATAAAGCACCTCCGAATTTATTTCACACAGATAATTATATTAGCAAAAAGACTATTGCTTTGTAAAGTATTTTTTCTTAACAGAGCCATCTTTTTTTCCTTACATGAATGGAAACTTCAATCCACCTAGTCCTTTTTTCTTGCCTTTTTGCATTCCCGTCATCGTCTTCATCATTTTTTTCATGTCATCGAATTGTTTGATTAGACGATTGATTTCTTGTACCGTTGTACCGCTACCTTTGGCAATGCGCTTTTTGCGACTAGCATTGATTATTTCCGGTTGTTCTCGTTCTAATTTAGTCATAGAACGAATAATTGCCTCAATATGCCCAATTTGTTTTTCATCAACTTGCGCATTTTTCAGCCCTTTAATTTTATTTGCACCAGGAAGCATTCCTAACAATTCATCAAGCGGCCCAAGTTGACGCACTTGTCCAAGTTGTTCTAGGAAATCGTCAAGCGTAAACGAAAGCGTACGCATTTTTTGCTCAAGTTCTTTTGCTTTCTCTTCATCAACTGTAGCTTGCGCTTTTTCAATTAATGTTAAGACATCGCCCATCCCTAAAATACGGGATGCCATACGCTCTGGATGGAACGCTTCAATTGCATCTAGTTTTTCACCCATACCAGCAAATTTAATCGGTGTGTTTGTTACAGCCTTAATAGATAATGCAGCACCACCGCGCGTATCACCATCTAATTTCGTTAATACAACACCTGTTAAACCTAACTGTTCATGGAAACTTTGCGCAACATTTACCGCGTCTTGTCCCGTCATCGCATCGACAACAAGGAAAATTTCATCCGGTTTCGCAACTTCTTTAACTTTCGCTAATTCATCCATTAGTTCTTCATCAATATGCAGGCGACCCGCTGTATCGATTAAAACATAATCGTGATGATCTTCTTTTGCTTTTGCAATCGCTTGTTTCGCAATTTCAACAGGACTTACTTGATCTCCTAAAGAAAATACAGGCATGTCCAATTGCTTCCCTAATGTTTCAAGCTGTTTAATTGCTGCTGGACGGTAAATATCCGCTGCAACAAGCATCGGTTTACGATTATGCTTTTTACGAAGCAAATTCGCAAGCTTACCTGTCGTCGTCGTTTTACCCGCACCTTGCAGACCAACCATCATAATAACAGTCGGTGGCTTATTAGCAACAGCAATTTTGCTTTGCTCTCCGCCCATAAGTTCTGTAAGTTCTTCCTGTACGATTTTAATTACTTGTTGTCCAGGTGTCAAACTTTTCATTACATCTTGTCCGACAGCACGCTCAGACACACGCTTTATAAAATCTTTTACTACTTTAAAGTTAACATCTGCTTCTAAAAGAGCCAGACGAACTTCTCTCATCATTTCTTTCACATCGGCTTCAGAAACTTTTCCTTTGCCGCGGATTTTTTGCATTGTCTGTTGAAGTCGGTCGGCTAATCCTTCAAATGCCATATTGCCGCCCTCCTAATCTAATTTTTCGATAGCTTCAACAACTTGTTTCATTTCTTCATTCACATGCTCTTCTTCGCTGATTAGCTGTTTTAGCTTTGCAACAAGTCGCTGTCGCTCTTGAAACTTTTGAAGTAATACTAATTTATCTTCATATTCTTCAAGCATCGCTTCAGTCCGTTTAATGTTATCATACACGGCTTGGCGACTTACATCAAATTCTTCCGCAATTTCACCAAGAGATAAATCATCTAGATAATAAAGCGACATATAACTTCTTTGTTTTTGCGTTAACAACGATTGATAAAAATCAAATAAATAGTTCATTCTCGTTGTTTTTTCGAGCATGTTGGATCATCCTTTGTTAAGTGATTTCCCTTTACATGAATTAGTTTACATGGAGTACAAAAGAGTGTCAAGTTTTTTTCTTAACATCATATATTTTTATAGAAAAAGAAGCGGAAATACCGCTTCTTTCGCTTATACTTCTTCTGTTTCTACTAAGTTCGCAAATAAACCATACACATATTGTTCTGGATCAAACTGCTGCAAGTCATCCATTTGCTCTCCTAATCCAACAAACTTCACCGGTACATCCATTTCGTTACGAATCGCTAATACAATACCACCTTTAGCAGTTCCATCTAACTTCGTTAAAACAATACCAGTAACATTCGTCGCCTCGCGGAATGTTTTCGCTTGGCTTAAACCGTTTTGTCCTGTTGTTGCATCAATAACAAGCAATACTTCATGAGGAGCACCTGGTACTTCACGCTCAATTACGCGCTTCACCTTCTCTAACTCTTTCATTAAGTTGACTTTATTTTGCAAGCGTCCTGCTGTGTCACATAGTAATACGTCTACCTTACGTGCTTTCGCAGCTTGTACAGCGTCATACATAACCGCCGCTGGATCAGAGCCAGATCCTTGTTTAATTACTTCTACACCAACGCGATCGCCCCATACTTCTAATTGTTCAATCGCTCCAGCACGGAATGTGTCTCCTGCCGCTAATAGGACAGACTTACCTTCTGATTTAAACTTATGTGCCAGTTTACCAATTGTCGTCGTTTTTCCTACACCGTTAACACCAACAAATAAAACAACCGTTAATTGGTCCTCTTGCATATTAATTTCGTTACTAAAATCGCTGTCGCCTTTGTAAATTCCTACTAACTTTTCTGAAATAACAGCTTGTACTTCTTTTGGATCTTGAATGTTACGGCGTTGCACTTCTTCTTTCAATTGATCAATTAATTCCATTACCGTCGCAACTCCGACATCTGCACCGATTAAGATTTCTTCTAGCTCTTCGAAGAAATCTTCATCCACTTTACGGTAACGATACACTAAATCATTCACTTTATCCGCAAATGAATTTCTCGTTTTTTCTAATCCTTGTTTAAATTTCTCAGTAACTGTATCCGTTTGTTTTGAAATTTTTTCTTTTAGTTTTTTAAAAAAACTCATACTTTCCCGTCCTTTCTATTCACTTGTAATAAGTTCTTCCCCGTCATCTAAACGAACCGAAACAAGTTTAGATACCCCTGATTCTTGCATTGTTACACCGTACAACACATCAGACTCTTCCATTGTACCTTTTCTATGTGTAATTACAATAAACTGCGTCTCATCACTGAATTTCTTTAAATACTGTGCAAAACGAGCTACATTCGCCTCATCAAGGGCCGCCTCTACCTCATCTAGTACACAGAACGGTACTGGGCGCACTTTTAAAATACCAAATAAAAGCGCAATTGCCGTTAAAGCACGCTCTCCACCTGAAAGTAAACCTAAGTTCTGCAATTTCTTCCCTGGCGGTTGCGCTACAATATCAATACCCGTATTTAGTAAATCCTCTGGATTGGTCATTACTAAATCCGCTCTACCGCCTCCAAATAATTCAGAGAATACCGATTGAAACTCCATTCGAATGCCTTCAAACGTAGTAGAAAAGCGTTTTTTCATTTCTTCATCCATTTCGGTAATAAGCTGGTGCAATGTCGTTTTCGCTTCTTCTAGGTCGTCTCTCTGCTCTAGTAAGAATGTATGACGCTCCGCTACACGTTCATATTCATCAATTGCCCCTAGGTTCACTGTACCTAACTCTTCTATGGATAATTTAATTAATTTTACTTTCTTACGTGCATCTTCTGCAGGCATTGTCATTGTATATTTTAGTTTTGCTGCTTCAAATGAAATCGTATATGTTTCACGCAAATGTTGTAATCTATTTTCCAACTCGACATCAAGTCGGTTTATTTTCACTTCTTGATCTTTCAACATTTCAAGAATATATTTATGTTTACCTGTCGTTTCTTTCAAATCGCGTTCTAAATGTTCTACTCTCTCTTGCAACGATATACGTTGTTCACGACGAGAGCGAATTAACTCTGAAGTTTGATTACGATCATACGCTTTCTTCTCAATCATATTCGTAATTTGCTCTTCACCACTTGAATTAGATGTCATTTCTTGTTTTAAGAACGCTAAATCCTCTTTCGTTTTTACAAGTGTCGCATCCGTTTCTTCTTTTTCCTTCGTCAATCGTTCAACTTTTTCTTTTTGATTAGATAAGCGTTGTTGCTTTTCAGCTGCCAGTACTTTTAACTCAGTCATTTCTTTTTGAACTTTTTCTTTCGAAGAATGTTGCTCACTTTTTTGTTTTGTTAAAGCTACAATTTTACTATCTAACTCAGTGATATCAGCTTGAAGATTCGTTAAAATCCCTTCTAACTCCTCTTTACGCCCTTGTATTTTTACTCGATCTTGTAAAAACCCTTCAATCTCTAAATCATAAATAGATAAGCGGTCATTAATACGATGTTCTTCTAATTCTAAACGATTAATCTCTTCTCTTAATTTCTGCTCATCTACACGCTCTGCTTCTACAGTTTGCCTTAGTTCGCGTATTTTCACTTCTTTTTCTTGAATCTCTTGTTTTACTGCTTTAACAAAGTTTTCTAACTTCGTTGTTTTTTCTTCCATATCAGTTAACTTGCGAGTCCACTCTTCTAGTTCACGTTGGCGTCCTAATAAAGAAGATTTCGCTTGTTTTACCGCCCCACCAGTCATAGAACCGCCAGGATTCACTACGTCACCATCGATTGTTACAATGCGATAACGGTATTGCAGTTGTTTCGCTAACTCATTTGCTCCGCGTAAATCTTTCGCAACAATAACAGTTCCTAATAAATTTGAAACTACATTTTCATATTTATTGTTGTACTGCACAAGTTCTGCCGCCACACCTACAAACGATGGGTGTTGATTTACAATACGTAATTGCTCAAATGATAACGATCTGCTTTTAATAACAGCTTGCGGTAAAAACGTTGCACGTCCATGTTTATTTTGCTTTAAAAATGCAATCGCATTACGAGCATGTTCCTCTGTTTGTACAACAATATGCTGCATCGCTGCACCTAGAGCGATTTCCATTGCAACTTCATATTCTTTCGGTACCGTTAACAGTTCCGCAACAGCACCCTCGATACCTTGCAACCTATTTTCTCTAGCTTTCAATACTTCACGTACACCTTGATAGAAGCCAGAATAATCTTCTTGCATCTCTTCAAGCATTTCTTTTCGAGAACGTGCCTGTTGCACAAATTGATATGCTTGATACAGTTTTGTTTCATTTTCACTATACTGCGTCTTACATTTCCCAAGCGCCGCCTCTGTCTTCTGTATGTTCGAGATAATGCCAGCTACTTTTTCTTTCACTTGTTCGTAACTTTCTACAAGTTTCGTCTTTTTCGCTGTAATTTCCATACGCATTTCTACATATTTCGCATTTTCTTCATCCAGACGCTCGTTTTTAGACGTTTGCTGTTTAGATTGTTCTTCGATCATAGATAATTCATTACGATGACTAGCTTGTTGATTTAAAAGTTCAATATAGTCACCTTTTAAATTCTCAATCTGTTCCTCTAAATTGTCAGCAAAAGTAGCAAGCAATTGCTCATTATCATGCAATTTTTGCTCCAACTCTTTTACTTCATTTACAAATTGCATTAAAGCTTCTGTACTTGACTCAATTTCACCATCATAACTTTTAGCTTTCTCTGTTAATTCAACAATTAACTGCTCAAGTTGCGCACAATGCGTCGTAGCATTTTGCTTTCTCTCTTTTAGCAACTCACGCTGCCCTTCTAGTTTTTCTAGCTCTTTACTAGAAAGAAGAAGTACTTCTTGTAACGAGTCTACAGACTCATCTACGGCTTGTAATTGTCCTCGTAATTCCTCAAGCTCTTCTTCACTTTTTTGTAAATTCGTTGACATTTTAACTTCTTCGTTTTTATTATGCCCAAACTGATTTCGAAGCGCTTCCCATTTCTCATGCAATTCTTCAATTTCATGGACAATAAGCGCCGCTTCTACTTTCTCTAATTCTTCTTTATTTTCGAGATAATCTTTCGCAATAGAAGCTTGTCTTTCTAAAGGTTCTACTTGACTACTTAATTCATGAATTATATCTTGTACACGATTTAAGTTTTCTTGTGTTTCTGCTAATTTCCCTTCAGCTTTCTTTTTGCGAAGTTTGTATTTCAGTACACCTGCCGCTTCTTCAAATACACCTCGACGCTCTTCTGACTTACTACTTAAAATCTCTTCCACTTTCCCCTGGCTAATAATTGAAAAAGCTTCTCTTCCCATACCAGAGTCCATAAATAAATCGATAATATCTTTCAATCTACATGATTGTTTATTAATATAAAAATCACTATCACCTGAACGAGATACACGACGTGTTACACACACCTCATTGTATTCAATTGGTAACCGTTGATCTTCATTATTTAAAGTTATTGTTACTTCAGCAACATTAACTGCTCTCCTCGTATCACTACCTGCAAAAATAATATCCTCCATCTTTGCACCACGTAATGATTTTGCAGATTGTTCACCAAGTACCCAGCGAATTGCATCAGTAATATTACTTTTCCCGCTTCCATTAGGTCCTACTACAGAAGTTACACCTGGGACAAAATCAACAGATACACGCTCAGCAAAAGACTTAAACCCTGCTATTTCTAATCTTTTTAAAAACACGAAAGGCCTTCCTCCTATTCTCCGTCGTTATAAATGTTCTCTATACAAAAACAAGCTATTATACGGATTTACTTTCTTTTTATTTACAAAAAAAAGAAAGTTTCATTCTATGCATAAGGAATCCCCCTCATTCAAAGGGGGATTCCTTATAGTTGTTCTTTTAATTTTTTTAATGCTTCTGCAGCAGCTTGTTGCTCTGCTTCTTTTTTCGACTTACCACTACCAAGACCTAAAGCTACGTTATTTAACGTAACACGTGACACAAATTCACGATTGTGAGCTGGTCCTTTTTCTTGCAAAATTTGATACTCAACATTACCACTACCATCACGCTGAATCAATTCTTGTAACTGACTCTTATAATCCATCACATGAGAAAAAGCACCTTCATTAATTTTCGGATATACAATTTCTTTTAAGAATTCCCAAACTGTTTCTAGCCCTTGATCAAGATAAAGGGCACCAATAAACGCTTCAAAGACATCCGCTAATAAAGCTGGTCGTTCACGTCCACCTGTCATTTCTTCACCTTTTCCTAATAAAACTAGGCTACCAAATGACAATTCGTTCGCAAAACGAACAAGAGATGGCTCACATACAATAGCTGCACGTAGTTTTGTTAACTCTCCTTCGCTCATTGTCGGATATTTTTGAAACAGATACTGCGATACAGTTAGTTCCAATACTGCATCTCCAAGGAATTCAAGACGCTCATTATCTTCATGCGGTTTTTTTCGATGCTCATTCACATACGATGAATGCGTAAATGCTTGAATCAATAATTTTTCATCAGTAAACGTAATACCTATCTTTTCTTGAAATACTTTAAATGCTTCACGATATTTTGTTTCGTATTTTTTTTCTCTATGTTTTCGGTACGGCATAGGTCCCTCCAGATATAAGCCGAGAAGCCCCGCTAAAAAACGGGACTTCACTTAAGCATTATAGATGACTCTCTATGTAAGTCACAGCATCGCCAACAGTAGCAATCTTTTCAGCATCTTCATCAGAAATTTCCATTTCGAATTCATCTTCCAATTGCATTACAAGTTCTACTACATCTAGGGAGTCTGCGCCTAAATCTTCTTTAAAGCTCGCAGCTGGTACTACTTCAGTTTCTTCTACACCTAAACGATCAACGATGATTTTTGTTACACGCTCTAAAACATCTGCCATTCCATTCACCTCCCCTCAAATATTATATTAAATATTGTCCAAAAAAACTAGTTGAAATCGATTCTTTTATTACATTACCATTCCGCCATCAACATTTAGCGTTTGTCCTGTAATATATTTGCTTTGATCAGAAGCGAAAAATGTTACAGTATTTGCGATATCTTGTGCTTCACCAAACTGAGCTGCAGGAATTAACTTTAACATTTCAGCTTTTATATTTTCATCTAATACATCCGTCATATCAGTCGCAATAAACCCTGGAGCAATTGCATTCACTGTAATATTTCGGCTCGCTAATTCTTTCGCTGATGTTTTTGTTAATCCAATTACACCAGCTTTAGCAGCTACATAATTCGCTTGTCCTGGGTTTCCTGTTACTCCGACAACAGAAGCGATATTAACAATACGTCCATGACGTTGACGCATCATATAACGAGATACTGCCTTCGTACATAAGAATACACCTTTTAAGTTTGTATTAATAACTGTATCCCATTCTTCTTCTTTCATACGCATTAATAAATTATCTTTTGTTACACCAGCATTATTTACAAGAATATCAACTTGTCCAAATGTATCTACTGTTTGTTTCACCATATTTGTAACATCATCAGCATTTGCAACGTCTGCTCTTACTGCAATTGCATCCGAACCTAATTTCTTAATTTCATCAACTACTTCATTTGCCTTTTGTTCATTACCAGCATAATTTACTACTACATTTGCCCCTTGTTTCGCTAAATCGATCGCAATCGCGCGACCAATTCCACGTGAAGCGCCAGTTACTAATGCTACCTTCCCTTTTAACATCAGTTTTCTCCTCTCAAATTTGAAATGGTATCTTTTAATGTCTCTTCATCGTATATCGCATATGCTTTCACTGATGAATCAATTGACTTCATAAGTCCAGCAAGTACTTTTCCAGGTCCAATTTCAATAAATGTATCTACTCCCTGCTTCACCATACATTCAATAGACGGGTACCATAATACAGGCGAATAAAGCTGTTCGATTAACTTTTCTTGAATGTCTGCACCACTTGTAATAACATCCGCCGTAACATTTGCAATAACAGGAATATTCGTGTCATGAATTGTAATTTCATTTAAAACACTTTGGAACTTCTCAGCTGCCGGCTTCATAAGTGACGAATGGAATGGCCCACTTACTTTTAGTGGAATTGCTCTCTTTGCACCATTTTCTTTCGCTCTTTGAGAAGCAATCTCTACTCCTTGCTTCGTTCCAGAAATCACAAGTTGCTTCGTACTATTCATATTAGCGATTTGCACTACATATCCTTCACTTGTTACTTCTTCTGTAACTTGTTTCAGCATATGTGGATCAGCACCTAATATAGCCGCCATTGCACCTTCCCCGCCTGGAACAGCTTCTTCCATATATTCCCCGCGTTTCCTTACAGCATATACAGCATCTTCAAAAGTTAATGCACCAGCCGCTACAAGAGCGCTATATTCACCTAAACTATGACCAGCGACAAAGTCAGGTGTAATGTCATACTCTTTTAAAGCTGTCAAAACAGCAAAACTCGTTGTTAATAATGCAGGCTGCGCATTTGTTGTTAATGTAAGCTTTTCCTGCGGCCCTTCAAAAATCACTTCCGAAAGTGAATCTTGCAACACCTCATCTGCTTTTGCAAACACTTTTGCAACCTCTTTATTATTCTCTGCTAATTGTTTACCCATTCCAACTGCCTGTGAACCTTGGCCCGGAAAAAGAAATGCTATTTTTCCCATTTCAAATCCTCCTCTTATTGGAGTGGCTCTTTCTCCATTACGTTTGAAATCGTAGGAATTACTTCTTTCGCTACCATTTCTCTCGTTTGACGAATCGCACTAAATATCGACTGGTCATTAGAAGAACCGTGAGCCTTAATGACAGGTGCTTTCAATCCAAATAATGCAGCTCCCCCATACTCCGAATAATCCATTTTATCTTTTAATACCATAAGTTTTGGCTTTAATACTGCCGCTGCTAATTTACTCGTAAACGAACTCATTAGTTGTTCTTTCAACATAGAGAATAGCGCAAGTGCTGTTCCCTCTAATGATTTCAACGCTACATTCCCTGTAAAACCATCACATACAACAACATCTGCTACACCTTGCAATAAATCTCTTGATTCAACGTTCCCAACGAAATTAATTGGCGCATCCTTAAGCATTGCAAATACTTGCTTTGAAAGCTCGTTTCCTTTTCCATCCTCTGTTCCAACGTTTAATAGTCCAACGCGAGGATTTTCAATTCCTCTTACCTTCTCAGCGTAAACAGATCCCATTACTGCATATTGATATAAATGAATTGGTTTTGCATCAACATTTGCTCCAACATCTAACATAACAAAACCTTTTCCATCAACAGTTGGCATTGTAGGTGATAAAGCTGGTCGTTCAATTCCTTCCATACGACCGACAACAAATAATCCAGCTGCCATTAAAGCTCCTGTACTACCTGCGGATATACAAGCGTCTGCTTCTCCATCCTTTACTTGCTGTGCCGCAAGTACCATTGAAGCTTGTTTTTTTCGACGAACCGCTCTTACTGGTTCCTCCGTCGATTCTATTTTTTCGTCTGTATGAAGAATAGTAATTCGTTCATCACTCGTTAAGTATTGACGAATTTCCTCTTCTTTCCCTACTAACGTAATATGTAAATCAGAATATTCCTTAATAGCTTTCATTGCCCCTAATACTACAGCCTTTGGAGCGTGATCTCCACCCATTGCATCTATTGCGATTTTCATAAGTTGTTACCTTCCTCACTATAATTACTAGATCGATACATTTCAAAAGTGCCTGTAAAAACAAGTTCTTCTCCAACGAAGCTACGCACTTTGACAACCGTCCGTCCCTTATCATTCTCTACATCTTCAACGCGCGCTTTTGCAACAACACGCTCTCCTAATTTTACAGGGCGAATGTAGCGAATGGTAGACTTTGCAGTTAAAGCTAATTCTTCATCAATAACCGCAACAGCTAGTGAGTTTGCTTGCGCAAACAGATGATGCCCACGGGCAATTTGATTTCTTTTAAATACATGTTCTACCTTCACTTCAAAGATAGAGATTGCATGTCTATCTAATTCAATGTCAATAATTTCTCCAACAACCTCTTCTAGCGGTAAAGATTTTACATCTTCTTCATGTTGCTTTGTAGCTACATGTTTAATTCTCTCTCTTAATTCAGGAATAGACAATTCCATACGATCAAGTCGTACTGTTTGTATACTCACTTGAAATTTTTCCGCTAAATCTTCATCCGTAATAAAAGGATTTGATTCGATTGTTTGTTGTAATAACTCTTGTCTTTCTTTTTTACTTCTTCTTTTTTTCATACCGCACCATCCATTTTTATGACTAGGTACTAACAGTAGTATATAATCATTAAAAGTAGAATGCAACAAAATTTTTTGTTGACTCCCTTTAATCGAGCTTCTCTCCTTGGAACACACCTGTCCCATCAAGATACGTACGCAAGGCAGCGTACTGATCATTGTGCCAAAACGCTTCTGAATCTACTAGTATCGCCGCATCTTGCCTTGCTGTTTCTAACGCTCGATAATCGTGTACCATGTCAGCAACCTTAAATTCTGGTAAGCCACTTTGCTTACTCCCAAAGAAATCTCCAGGACCTCGTAATTCTAAATCTTTTTCTGACAATACAAATCCATCATTTGTTTCAGTCATTATGCGCATTCTTTCTTTTCCTGTTTCTGATTTAGGGTCTGCTATTAATAAACAATATGATTGTTCACTACCACGCCCGACACGCCCTCTAAGCTGATGAAGCTGCGATAAACCGAAACGTTCTGCATCATAAATAACCATTACAGTCGCATTCGGTACGTTCACACCCACTTCAACAACTGTTGTCGATACAAGAATTTGCACTTTATTTTCACTAAACTGTCCCATTATCTCTTCTTTTTCCTGAGAAGATAATCTCCCATGCATCAATCCAACTTGGCATTTCCCTTGGTAATGATGCGTCAGCATACTATGTAAGTCGATAGCATTTTGCACATCAAGTTTCTCAGATTCTTCAATTAGAGGACATATAACGTATGCCTGTCTTCCTTTTTTTATTTCCTTCTCAACAAAACCGAGAACGCGATCTAACATATCATGCTTTGCCCAGTATGTTTCAATCACCTTTCTACCTGCTGGCATCTCATCGATTATCGAAACATCCATCTCTCCAAACGCAGTAATTGCTAGCGTACGCGGAATCGGTGTCGCTGTCATAAATAATACATCTGGACTTTCACCTTTCTCCCGTAAAACCCGGCGCTGCGCTACACCAAATCGATGCTGTTCATCTGTAATAACGAGACCCAACCTATGAAATATAACTTCATCTTGAATTAAAGCGTGCGTTCCAACAAGAATATCTATTTCTCCTTGTTCTAACTTCGCTAAAATTTCTCGGCGTCTCGCACCTTTAACAGAACTTGTTAGCAGTTCCACTTTCATACCAAAATGCGAAAACGTTTCAGCAAGCGATTGATAATGTTGCTCAGCTAAAATTTCTGTAGGAACCATTAGAGCACCTTGATAATGAGCTAATTTCGATGCATAAAGGCCAATCGCAGCAACAACTGTTTTCCCAGAACCAACGTCACCTTGTAATAGTCGGTTCATCCGATAAGGAGATGTCATATCTTTTAAAATTTCATCTACAACTCGGCGCTGCGCACCCGTTAACGGAAACGGCAGTGCATCGATAAATTCTTGTAATTCTACTGACGAAATCTCTTTCTTCGTCCCTTTTGAATTTTCCCTCTCCATTTTCCTCAGCGTTTGCATTTTCAGCTGAAATAAGAAAAATTCCTCATATACAAAACGGCGACGCGCTTGCTTTAAATCCTCCTGTCCTACCGGAAAATGCAAGGCCCTAAGCGCTTCATATCTTGGTAATAATTTATATCGACCTAACAAACCATCCGGTAACACTTCGACTATAGAATCTCCATATTCCTTTAACGCTTGAGCAATAAAACGACGCATCTGTTTTACTGTAAGTTTCCCCTTTACTGAGTAAACAGGCTCCACTTCTTGTTGACGTACAACTGGCCCAAAATGAAGTTCTGATACAGCAATTGTTTGACGATGTTGATCCCATTTACCAGTAATCGTTACCGTTTCATCTAACGTTAATTTTTGCTTATAGTAAGGCCTATTAAAACATACCGCCGTAATTAAATAACGACCGACGAGAACACGAACTGTTAGACGCGATTTCTTCTTACCATAATATTGCAGCAAAGGAGCACTATGAACCTTCCCTTCAACCGTTACACGTTCATCATGCTTTACTTCAGCAAGATCTTTCATCGCATAATCTTCATAACGGTACGGAAAATGTTCTAATAGATGCGAAACTGTATAAATCCCCATCTCATGTAGTAATTCAGATGTTTCTCCTCCGATCCCCTTTACATCCGTAACAGGAACTTGTACAACATCATTCAAGATTCTCACACCCCGTCACATTATTTTCTTTATTGCATTCTATTTGAGTATCAATTAGCATCTGTAATCGCTCTCTTTCACCTTATATATTCTATCATAGGCATTCTAAGAGAAACTACTCAAATCCCTTATATAAAACAAGTAAAAAAGAGCCTCACTATTAGCAGCAAGGCTCTTTTCTCTCTTCAATATGCTAGCCTTTTGAATAAAAACTAGTAATAAACTTCATATTACTACTTCTTATCCATTAGCAAGTAAGTAATCCATTTATTTTCAAAACGAATCTTATCTTATTCTACAGAGAAGATGAAAGAATACACTGGTTGGTTTCCAGCATGCACTTCTACTTCTGCATCTTCAAATTTCTCTTCTACAAATTCAACTAACTCCGCTACTTCTTCGTCAGTTGCATCTTCACCTTGTAGAATCGTTACGATTTCAGAATCTTCATCAATAAGCGCTTCTAGTAATTGCTTCGCAGCTCCTACTTTTTCAGCATTTGTAGATACAATTTTCCCATCTGCAATACACATGAAGTCATCTTTTTGAATTGCTACACCATCAATTTCCGTATCACGTACAGCATACGTAATTTGACCTGTTTTCACATGAGATAAAGCTTCTTGCATGTTTTCTTCATTCTCTTCTAACGTTCCAACTGGGTTAAATGCTAACATTGCTGCCATACCTTGAGGAACTGTTTTCGAACGAACAACAATAACTTCTTGATCTACAACTGATGCCGCTTGTTCTGCTGCCATTACAATATTTCCGTTATTCGGTAAAATAATGATTTTTTCAGCATTTGCTTCTTCAATTGCCTTCACGATATCCTCCGTACTTGGATTCATCGTTTGACCACCTTCGATAACTTTCGTTGCACCGATGCTCTCAAATAAAGTTTTAATACCAGACCCCATTGCCACAGTTACGATACCATATGGTTGTTTTTCTTTCGATTGAGCTGGTTGTTCAGGAACCATAGCAGGTTCATCTAATAAAGCAGTATGCTGTTCACGCATATTTTCTACTTTAATCTTAATTAAACTACCGTATTTTTGCCCGTAGTTCATAGCGTCTCCAGGATGTTCTGCGTGGATATGAACTTTTACAATTTCATCATCAGACACAACTAGTAGAGAATCACCATATACACTAATATCTTCACGGAATTTTTGTTCAGAGAAATTATGCTCTTTCACCTTTTCAGCCTCTAATTTCACCATGAACTCCGTACAATATCCATACTTAATATCTTCTGTACTCAATTGGCTTTGTACACTACGGTGATGTTCTGCGCGTACCATCTCATTCATAGATGTTTGCGTCGGTGCATCAGAAGAAATCGTTTCTCCTTTTAAGTCAGCTAAAAATCCTTCGTATACCACTACAAGACCTTTACCACCGCTATCTACAACGCCAACTTGTTTTAATACAGGTAATAAATCTGGCGTACGATTTAACGATGCGTTTGCTTCTTTCACAACGTCTTCCATAAACAAAACAAAGTCGCGCTGTTTTTTCGCAACTGTCACTGCATATTTACCCGTTTCTCTTGCAACCGTTAAAATCGTTCCTTCAATCGGTTTCATAACCGCTTTATAAGCCGCCTCTACTCCAGCTTCTAGTGCTGCAGCAAAATCAACTGTTGTTAACTCTTCTTTTTGTTCAATGGATTTAGAAAAACCACGGAACAACTGAGATAGAATAACTCCAGAGTTACCACGAGCTCCCATTAATAATCCTTTGGCTAAACTTACGCCGACTTTACCAGCATGCTGTGAAGGATTTGCTTTCACTTCACGCGCACCTGAAGTCATAGATAAGTTCATGTTTGTACCGGTATCGCCATCTGGAACTGGAAATACGTTTAATGCATCAACAAGCTGAACATTATTTGTTAAATTATTCGCTCCTTGCATGATCATTTGTGATAAACGTTTTCCATCAATTTTTTGAATTGACACAGATTTTCCTCCTTAATGCACATTACAAGTTTATTACTTTAACTCCTTGTACGTAGATGTTTACAGAATCTACTGCTAGTCCTACAGTTTGATCTAATGTATATTTCACTTTCGTCTGCACATTATGTGCCACTTCTGAAATTTTCGTACCATAGCTCACAATAATATACATATCAATATGTACTTCATCTTCATCTTTACGAACAATAACACCTCTAGTGAAGTTTTCTTTTCGTAAAATGTCTGTTAATCCATCTTTTAACTGATTTTTTGATGCCATACCTACGATACCGTAGCAATCTACCGCGGCACCTCCAGCAATTGTTGCAATTACATCTGTACTAATATCAATTTGACCGTACTTCGTTTTAATTTCAATTGACATCTCGTTTCCCCCTTCATAAATGGTGAAAGTGAGCTAGACTACTTTAGTTACTATCATATAATCTTTTTAAAGAAAATTCCATCGTTCTTTCTTTTCACTCTCATATTTTATGTTTTAAATTACACTTTTTTATGATGAGCAAAATAGTCCATTGTTATTATACAACATGTACCACTATAATATGTCAAGCAATTTTTATGGATTTCAACTTTTCTTCATTGACATATAGTGTCAAGTAAATTTTCTTGATTTCTTTTTTCTACGGTGTTGCATTCTCTTTTTAGTTGTGTTAAATTATAGTAGTGTTTTTAGCATCGCATAAAAGACTAACATTGAAAAATTACGTATGGTAAGGTATCAAGGGAGGGAAATATAAATGGCTCGTGTTTGTGCTATTACTGGAAGAAAAGCTCGTTCTGGTAACTCTCGTTCTCACGCAATGAACGCTACAAAACGTAAGTGGGGCGCTAACCTTCAAAAAGTTCGCGTACGCATCGACGGAAAAGTTCAACGTGTTTACGTTTCTGCTAGAGCATTAAAATCTGGCAAAATCGAACGTGTTTAATAATAAAAAAAAGAGCCGATAGGCTCTTTTTTTACTATAACAATGGAAAAAGCACCGGTGATAGGTGCTTTTTTTAATCTTTTTTGAAGGTATTTAACATTGCACGAACAATTCCACCAAGAAATTTAGGTAACTTAATTGTATAAAATCTCATGGTTTCCCTCCTAATCCCCATTACTCCACTTGGTCACTATATGATGTAAGGAGCAAAATTGTTTCTTCAATCAGTGCTTCTTATCAACATTAATATGCCAGAAGTAAATGAAAAAGTACCTTTTTCCTCAACGAGTTCGTTACTAATACAAAGCGTTGATCCCCACTCTATTGTTTTATTAGTAAGAGGGTACTTAAAACCAAACAATGTAATCCCTTCCACTATTTCAGTAACTGGTACAAAAGATACATAAGGAAAATTTTTATTTTCTTCAATTATATGTGTACCCACTTTTTTAACTGTTATTTCATTTTTATTGTCCACAATACACATTTCTATCTCTACTTCTAACCCTTTTAAAAGCATTTGTATATTTGCCAAACCGTGATCAAGCCTTCCACCGGTAGCACCAAAAATACGAATTAGTGCCGGCTTCTGTCCTAATGCCCAGTTGATTGCAATTTCTAAATCCGTTTGATCTTTTTCCCGCGGAACAATATGTAATTCGTTCGTTTGCTGTCCCATCCATACTAATTCTTCTTCAGTAACTGAATCGTAATCTCCAAACGCAGCAGCCGGGGTAATCCCTTTCTTTAATAGACGGTATACTCCCCTATCAACCGCTGCCCACACTACTTCCTCATTCTCATATCGAGCAAAATCTGCGCAATATTCCAAAGGTCCTCCTGCCAAAATATGAATAATCATTTTTTCTTCCCCTTCCATTGTAAAAAGGCAATCTGCCATTCGGTAGATTGCCTTTTTACATATTTTTACCCTATCCTATAAATACCTTACTAGGATAAAGTGAAACTTTAATCAGTGGGGGTTTTGTTCATCCCCACTGATTATTAGTTGAACCAATCGGGCTTTTATGGGCAGCCTGATCCCACCTAACTTCTTAGCTTCCGCTGAATTTTAAGGTGGGGGGCTTACTGCCCGTTAGTTCATCACTACCCACGAATTACGCGAATTGCTTCACCGCGGTCTTTTTGATTGTATACTGCTGACCCAGCTACAAGTACATTTGCTCCTGCTTCCACACAAAGTCTTGCTGTTTCAGCATTCACACCACCATCAACTTCAATTTCTACTTCTAGATTACGCTCTTTCACCATGTCTGCAACTTGTTTAATTTTCGGTAATACAGAATGGATAAACTTCTGTCCACCAAATCCAGGGTTTACTGTCATAAGTAATACCATATCTATATCTTCTAATACATGCTCAATCACTGAAACTGGCGTATGCGGATTTAATACAACGCCCGCTTTAATACCATGAGATTTAATTAACTGAATTGTACGATGTAGATGCGGACACGCCTCTACATGAACAGTAATAATATCCGCTCCCGCTTGTGCGAAAGTTGGGATATAGTTATCAGGATTTTCAATCATTAAATGTACATCTAATGGTAATGATGTAATCGGACGGATAGCTTCTACAATTAACGGTCCAATCGTAATATTTGGTACGAAATGTCCATCCATTACGTCAACGTGAATGTAATCCGCTCCGCCCTTTTCTACATCTTTAATCTCTTCCCCTAATTTTGAAAAATCTGCTGATAAAATCGATGGTGCAATTTTAATCATAACTAATACCTCGGCTTTCTCTCTCTAATTTCTTCCACGAATTGTTTATAGTTCTTATAGCGATATTCTGTAATCTTCCCTTCTTCAACCGCAGCTTTCACAGCACATTTCGGTTCAGAAAGATGTGTACACCCTCTAAATTTACAGTATTGACTCGCTTCTTTCAACTCTGGAAAACAATATGTAAGATCTTCTACTTCTATATCTATGAAATCTAACGAACTAAAGCCAGGTGTATCTGCAACTAGTCCACTCCCAATTGCAATTAATTCTACGTGCCTTGTCGTATGCTTCCCGCGTCCTAAATGGGAGGAAATATCATTTGTTTTCAGTTCTAATTCTGGACGTAGCACATTAAGCATTGAAGATTTCCCAACACCTGATTGACCCGCAACGACAGAAACACAATTTTCTAAGTATGGTTTTAATATATCAATACTTTCTGACGTATTGATAGAAGTAAATAACACATCATAACCCATCTCACGATAATCGTTCGCATAAGCTTCAACAGTTGCTTTCATCTTTTCATCCACTAAATCCATCTTGCTAATACAAATAATCGGCTTAATGTTATGATATTCAATCAGCACTAAAAATCTATCTAACAGTCCAGGATTAAAATCTGGTTCTACTGCAGAGAACACGAGGATCGCTTGATCAACATTAGCAATAGGAGGTCTAACAAGTTCATTTTTTCGATCAAACACCTCAAGCACATAACCTTCAGTTGGATTATCCGCCTGAAAAACAACTTGGTCTCCTACAAGTGGTGTAATTTTATTTTTTCTAAATACACCTCGCCCACGACATTGCGTAACCCCTTCTTCATGCTGCACGTAATAAAACCCACTTAAAGCTTTTATAATTTTTCCTTCTGGCATAGAATTCTCCTTTTTTGTATAAGGTGATGCTGAATTTAAAAATGAATGGATTTTAATTTTCCAAATAACGATTTCAAAATCTACCATATATACTTTCGCTAATATACATTAATTTTTTTCATTAAATGTAAAAAACATCTACAGCTGCATCACTTTACTAGCTTTTTGAATCATATATTTTTGCCTGCTATACCGTCCACTTTGTAGACAGCATAACAGGCAATAATAATAAGTAGACTTTCACTATTATTGAGTTGGATATGGTACTTCTTTGTCAATAATCGTTACTCCATCTCGTACAATTTTATAGTGTCCCTTTGAACCTTCTTGAATTACAAATTCTAAAGAAATAGTCGCTGATTCAGTAATCGTTCTCGTTTCAACCGGTCTATCCATTTTTTGCTGCATATCTTCTTTATAAATTTCTATTGTTTGCGGCTTTTTCTCACCTGTTGCAGCAGGCTCATATGGGACAGAAATATTGTCCACTTTTACCGTTTTAGTCACTTTAGGCTTTGGACCATCAGAGATAATAATAGTTACTTTATCTCCCTCTTTTAATGGCGTACCTGGCTTTGGAAATTGCGAAATTACAAGTCCTTTTTCAACTGTATCTGAATACTCTCGTTTTATATCCGAAGTTAGTTTTCTCTCATTCAAATAACCAGTTACACTATTTTCGGTCCACCCCGAAAAATCACCTGGTCTAATTTGATAAGGACCTTTACTTACCCAGATTTTCAGTTCTTGCTCCGCTTCTATAACCATTTGATCAGGCGTCGGGATTTGCTCTACAATTTCACCTTTCGGCTTATCATTTTCAATATAATTTACTGTAACTTGTTTATATTTTTCTTCTAACTCAGTTTTTACACTCTCAAAGTTTTGTCCTGTGAAATTCTTCATCTTACTTTTCTTTTTTCCACCTGATTGATAGATAGTAATTTTAGCGTTTTCTTTTACGACTCTTCCTGCTATAGGATCTGTTTTTATTACATTCCCAACCTCAACATCATCTGTATATACAATATTAGGCTCCGTCACCTCAAAGCCCTTTTCTACTAATGTATTCACAGCTGTCGTGTATTTCATACCAGCCACATCAGGAACTTTCACATCTTTCGGAATAAATAATCCTGGAATAACCGTAAGCGCTAATGTTATCCCTATTGCTAAAAATAAAAATGTTGAAATTAAAACTTTAAGCCACTTGTTACTCCGTTTTTTCTTCTTATCTAACTCAGCTGCTTCAGCTCTTATTGGTTCCTCCACCTTACTCCCTTTTAAAACAATCGTTTCATCACTTACATTTGCAAATAATTGTTCTTGTTGAATAATCGGAATCGCTTTCGTCGCTTCCATATCTTCCGGTATGTAAAATGGTTGCTCATTTATCCTCTCTGGATATAGCGCAGTTTCAATATCTCGCTTCATCGCATTGGCAGATTGATATCGATGGAACGGATCTTTTGCAGTTGCCTTTAATATAATATTTTCAACACTTTGCGGAATATTTTCATTCCACCTTTTTGGTGATGGGATTTCACTTTGTAAATGTTTTAAAGCTATAGCAACAGCAGATTCGCCAGAAAACGGTTGTCTTCCTGTTAACAATTCAAACATAACTATTCCAAGAGAATAAATATCCGATTGTTTATTTGCTATCCCGCCGCGTGCCTGTTCTGGTGATAAATAATGGACTGAACCGAGTACTGAATTTGTATGTGTAATTGTTGTTGCACTTGTAGCTGTCGCAATTCCAAAATCTGTTACTTTTATTATTCCATCAGCTCGAATTAAAATATTGTGCGGCTTTATATCACGATGCACAATTTCAAAATGATGGGCGTGTGCCATGGCGGAGGTTAACTGCTCCATAATATCAAGAGCTTCTCCTATAGGTAACATACCTCGCTCAATTATGTATTGCTTCAATGTTTGCCCAGGTACATATTCCATGACAAGATAATATATACCATCTTCTTCTCCGACATCATACATATTCACAATATTTGGATGCGACAACGTTGTAACAGACTGCGCTTCTCGATGGAAACGTTTAATAAACTCTTCGTTATTTGAATAGTCGAGTCTTAATATTTTTACCGCTACATCTCGGCCAAGTATATCATCATGAGCTAAATATACATTGGCCATTCCGCCACCACCAATCATTTTCAGCAGCTTATAACGGTCATTTAAGCGTTTTCCAATCAGCACGTTGCACTTCACCTACTTTCGTTTGTCGAACCCGCATAATCAATAAGAACAAGTGTGATATTATCTTCTCCACCGCGATCATTCGCCAATTGAATGAGACGCTGCCCTTTACCTTCAAGCTGTTCATTTAACTGTAAAATTTGTTGCATATCATCAATAGAAACTTTGTTTGATAACCCATCAGAGCAAAGAAGCAACTGATCATCTTCCTCAAGCACCAACGTTTTAACATCCAATCCAACTTTTTCTTCTGTTCCTAATGCTCTTAATAAAACATTCTTTTTCGGATGATACTCTGCATCTTCCTTTGAAATTTCACCATGTCTCACAAGCTCATTTACAAGCGAATGATCTTCCGTTACAAGCGTCATTTCTCCTTCTGATACCATATAGCAACGACTATCTCCTATATGCCCTATTGTCACAAAACTTGGTGTACAAACAGCTATTATAAGCGTTGTTCCCATACCATTACATTCTACATTTTGCTGAGCGTATTCATATATACGCTCATTAATAATCCCAACACTAGTATGTAACCATTGTTCTACTTTTTTCGGTTCATTCATATTATGCGTTTGCTTCCAATAATCATGGAATAATTGAATAGCCATCGAGCTAGCTACATCACCAGCTCGATGACCTCCCATTCCATCTGCTACTACCGCTAAAACATTTCCATCTAAATTGCGAAAAACTCCTGCACTATCTTCATTATGTTGACGAACTTTTCCTTTATCCGATAGAAATACGGCTTTCATCTCGTCACCTCGTCTCTTCTTTGCGCTCCTTCGCACGCAACTGACCGCAGGCTGCGTCAATATCATGACCTTGTTCACGGCGAATCGTTACATTCACTCCACGATCTTTTAACGTTTTCTCGAACAAGAAAATTTGCTCACGTGGTGTACGTACATAATCACGTTCAGGTACGTAGTTTACCGGGATTAAGTTTACATGACATTTTACACCTTTTAAGAGCGCAGCAAGCTCTTCAGCGTGCTCAACTTGGTCATTTTCTCCTCCAAATAATCCATATTCAAAAGTAATACGGCGCCCTGTTCTATTTACATAGTATTTAATAGCTTCCATTAAATCCGGTAATTTATAAGCACGGTTAATCGGCATTAATTTTGAACGTAATTCTGAGTTTGGAGCATGCAATGAAATCGCAAAATTAATTTGTAGTTCTTCTTCAGCAAACTTATAAATTTTCGGGATAATTCCACTCGTCGAAACAGTCATATGTCTAGCACCAATA
Source organism: Bacillus sp. FG16 (assembly GCF_057809515.1). Taxonomy (NCBI): domain Bacteria; kingdom Bacillati; phylum Bacillota; class Bacilli; order Caryophanales; family Bacillaceae; genus Bacillus; species Bacillus sp. FG16. The sequence goes on along the minus strand of NZ_JBMDKC010000002.1, from coordinate 66,061 downwards.
TGAAGTCCTTTTTCATGGTTAGTGATGCGTAAGAATCCCATTAAATTATCGTAGTTATCAAATGGTTCTCCAATTCCCATAACAACAAGAGAACTTACACGTTCTTCTGTTTCATCAAGCGCACGCTGAACTTCTACTACTTGCGCTACGATTTCTCCAGCTTCTAGGTTTCGTTTTAGTCCACCAAGTGTCGAAGCACAGAACGTACATCCAATACGACAACCAACTTGCGTTGTTACACAAATGGAATTTCCATATTCATGTCGCATTAATACCGTTTCAATAGAATATCCGTCATATAGTTGGAATAAGAATTTAATCGTTCCATCCGAAGACGTTTGTTTTACTAACGTGTTTAAAGTAGTAATATCAAAGGAATTCGACAATTTATCACGCAATCCTTTAGAAAGGTTTGACATATCCTCATAATTTTTTACACGTTTTTTATATAGCCAGTCAAAAATTTGTCCAGCGCGGAACTTCGGTTCTCCTTGTTCCTTTAACCAATCTTGCATTTCATGAAGTTGTAAAGAGTAAATTGATGGTTTCTTCGTTTCTACATTTTTCTTTTGTTTTCTTACAGTTGTTTCCATGATGCTACACCTTCTTCCTTAAACAAGCAATATAAAAGCCATCCGTTGCAAAATAATGCGGTAAAATTTGTACTTGACCTTCATTAATATACGGACTTAATTTTTCTGGCATACGTTCTTTTATCGTAGTATCCCATTCAAATTCAGGATGTTCTTTTAAAAATTTATCTATTACTTGTTCATTTTCTATTTTCTCAATTGTGCACGTACTATAAACAAGACGACCGCCTTGTTTTAATAATGGTGCTATTTTTTCTAGTATCGCAAGTTGAATCGTCGATAATCTTTCACTATCGCCTTTATCTTTTCCTAACTTAATATCAGGCTTGCGTCTAATTACACCAAACCCAGAACACGGTGCATCTACCAATATTTTATCAAACGTTTCATTTGCAAAGTGCTCTTGCACTTTTCTAGCATCTAGCGCTTTTGTTTCGACATTTTCTAAACCAAGTCGCTCTGCTTGCTGTTTAATTAAACGTACTTTGTGTGCATGTAAATCAAGGGACATTACTTTACCAGTTCCCTTTAAACGCTCTGCTATATGCGTAGTTTTACCACCAGGAGCCGCACAACTATCAAGAACTGTCTCTCCCTCATTTGGTTCTAAAGCGCGTGCTACAAGCATAGAACTTTCATCTTGAATAGAAAGAAATCCTTTTTTAAACGCTTCTGTATGCGCTACATTTCCTCTTTCAATCTGAATTGCATCATCTGACAAGTCACCACGTTTTGCTTCTATACCTTCACTTGCCAACAACTCAATCGCTTCTTCTACCGTTATCTTATCAACATTCACACGTGCTGTTGGTACAGGTGGTAACATGTTTACTTCGCACATTTTCTCTGCAGTTTCTAAGCCAAATGCAGAAGTCCACTCTTGTACAAGCCAAACTGGATGACTCGTCGCAATTGCAAGACGTTCTACTGGATCCTTGATTTCATCTACAGAAGGTACACCTTCTCTCTGAATCGAACGTAATACACCGTTCACCATACCAGCAATTCCTTTATGCCCGCGACGCTTTGCAATCTCAACCGCTTCATGAATAGCCGCTCTTTCTGGCACTCGGTCTAAATAAATCATTTGATATAAAGATAAACGAAGCAATACTCTTACCCACGCCTCAACCTTCTTTTTTAAAAAAGGCTGTAAATAATAATCTAATGTGTCACGACGTTGAATCGTTCCATATACAATTTCAGTTAATAAACCAATATCTTTTCGATCAATTGCACTTTTTTCAATTAGATTATTTAAAAGTAAGTTGCTATATGCACCACTTTTTTCCACTTGAATTAAACCATCAAGAGCTAATTCACGAACATTTTGTCTCATGCATTTTCTCCTAACTTCGTTCCAATTTCAGGTTTTGTTCCACGTAAAAATTGTGAACAACTCATACGCTTTTTACCAGAAGGTTGCAATTCAGTAATTTTAACACCTGTTTCATTACTAGTTGCTACAACAAAACCATCTTCTTCGATTGCAACAATCGTACCTGCTTCAGCCGGTTCAGCTACAGGTACTTTTTCTCCCCACCATACTTTAACAACTTGTCCTGCTAAAGTTGTATAAGCAACTGGCCATGGATTCAATCCGCGAATGTGATTGTATACTTCTTCACCTGTTTTTGTCCAATCAATTTTCTCTTGTTCACGTTTTATATTGTACGCAAACGTTACTTCTTCTTCGTTTTGTTTAATCGGTTCTAACTTACCTTGAATTAATAAAGGTACTGTTTTAGATAGAAGGTGTGCTCCAGCTTCACTTAATTTATCAAATAATGAGCCTGTCGTTTCACGCTCTTCAATTTCGACTTCCACTTGCGTTAAAATATCACCAGCATCCAATTTTTCTACCATATACATAATTGTAATACCAGTTTTTTCTTTACCTTCCATAATTGCATAATGAATTGGTGCACCACCACGAAGTTCAGGAAGTAAAGAAGCGTGGACATTAATACATCCATACTTCGGTGCTTCTAAAATTTCATTTGGTACAATCTGACCAAATGCAGCTGTTACAATTAAATCTGGCTCTAATGCCAATACTTTTTCATATTCATCTTGTTCACGAATTTTTAACGGTTGTAACACAGGGATACCATGTTTTTCCGCTTCAACTTTAACAGGTGTAGGTGTTAATACTTTTTTTCTACCTACTGGACGATCAGGTTGCGTCACAACACCTACTACCTCATAGCCATCTTCAATAAGACGACGAAGCACCGGCACTGAAAAGTCCGGTGTTCCCATAAACACTACTTTTATCATTTAAAAACCGCTCCTTTTAACACCTATTCTAGTTCGTTTTCTTCATAATATCTTGTCACTTTCGATGTAAATAAAACACCGTGTAAATGATCGATTTCATGTTGAATTGCACGCGCTAAAAATCCTTCCGCTTCCAATAAAAATACTTTCCCACGGCGATTTTGCGCTCTTACTTTAATATAATCGGCACGTTCTACTTCACCATAAAGTCCCGGGAAGCTTAAACAGCCTTCGGGACCTACTTGTTCACCACGTTTTTCTAATATTGATGGATTGATTAACTCGATTTTCCCAGTATCATCATCGACATCAACAACCGCTACTTGCAAGCTTACACCTACTTGAGGCGCAGCTAAACCGACTCCGTCCGCAATTAACATTGTTTCATGCATATCTTTCAACAATTTCACTAACTTTTTATCAAAGTTAATTACTCTTTCGCATGGTGTTTCTAACACTTCATTTGGATGCTTTATTATTTCTAAAACTGCCATATTTCCCTCCGCTACATTAACATTGTTGGATTAAAATCAATTGAGATTTGTAGCTCTTTTTGCATTTCTGCTTGATAATGTTCATTTACCATTTTGAGCACGTTCTTTAAGTTTGGTTCCCGTTTGTATTTTATCATGCATTGATAACGATATCTATCTTTTATCCTTGGAATTGCTGAAGCAACTGGTCCTAACACCATTGTTTGCTGTGAGCAATGCGTTCGTAAATACGAGGCAATTTTTTCCGTCACTTGCACCGCTTTTAATAATTCTGGATGAGATACGGTTACGAGTACAACATAGTAATATGGGGGATATTGTCTTGTTCGTCTCATTTGCATTTCTTGGTCAAAAAACACATCATATTGTTGGTTCTTCGCTAACTCTATACTGTAATGTTCTGGCGTATACGTTTGAATCACAACTTCCCCTGGCAATTCATGTCTACCCGCTCGTCCACTTACTTGCGTCAATAACTGATATGTCTTTTCACTTGCCCGAAAATCAGGTAAGTGAAGCATCGTATCCGCAGTTAAAACCCCAACAAGCGTTACTTTCGGAAAATCTAATCCTTTAGCAATCATTTGTGTTCCAAGTAATATATCTGCTTTTTCTTCCCCAAACGCCTTTAATAATTTTTCATGCATTCCTTTTCTACTTGTCGTATCTACATCCATTCGAATGACTCGCGCCTCTGGAAATAGTTTTGTAATTTCTTCTTCTACCTTTTGTGTACCTGTACCAAAGAAACGAATGTATGTACTTTGACAAGCTGGACACTCAGTTGGCATATTTTCTTCGTGACTACAATAATGACATTTTAAACGATGATTCATTTTATGATATGTCAATGAAATATCACAATGCGGACATTGTACAACATACCCACAATCACGGCACATAACAAATGTAGAATGACCTCTTCTATTTAAAAAGAGTACCATCTGTTCTTTCTTTTCTAATCGATCTGCTATTTTTTCATGCAGCGCCTTAGAAAACATCGATCGATTCCCGTCACGAAGTTCTTCTCGCATGTCAACAATCTCTACTGTTGGTAAAGCTTGTTCATTCATACGTTTTTCCATTGTTAGTAGTTCATAAACACCTTTTTTCGCCCTTGCAAACGATTCAAGTGTTGGTGTCGCACTACCAAGAACGATAGGACATTTATGATATTGCCCTCTCCAGACAGCTACATCTCTTGCATGATACCTCGGATTATCTTCTTGTTTGTAACTTGATTCATGCTCTTCATCAATAATGATAATCCCTAAATTCTCAAAAGGCGCAAAAACGGCTGAACGCGCACCAACTACAACTTTCACTTCTTTTCTTAAAATCTTACGCCACTCGTCATACTTTTCTCCAACAGACAACGCACTATGAAGAACTGCAACTTGCGAACCAAACCTACCTTTAAAACGATCCACCATTTGGGGCGTTAGTGCAATTTCAGGAACAAGAACGATAGCTTCTTTTCCTTTCTCGAGCACTGCTGCTATAGATTGTAAATATACTTCTGTCTTTCCACTTCCTGTAACACCATATAGTAAAAATGGATTATAAGTTTCATTTGTAATTGATGATAAAATCGGTGTAATAACTTGTTTTTGTTCCTCCGTAAGTGGAAATGGTTTCGTTTGTTCAAAATCATCATCGTCATACGGATTTCGGTATACTTCCACATACTTTTCTGAAATGAAGCCCTTTTTAACAAGTGCTTTTATTGGAGCATCTGTTATTTGTAACTCTTCTGTAATTATTTTCAACGGTACACTTTTATAATTTTCCACAAAATAATAAAGTACATCTTGTTGTTTTTTACTTTTCAGTTCAAATGCTGCTAATTCCAATTTATCTTCTGGCAACTCCGGCTGAACAACTCTTTGCTTCTTCTTTTGTACTTTATCTTTCACTTGATAAACGACTTCAACCGTACCATTTTTAATTTCTTGTTGAATAGTCCGGTATAAATGTGGCTGCTGCTCGATTACTTCAAAATCAATTGCTTCTTTATCCTGAAATAAATATAGTATTTCAGGTGCTATTTCTTCCTGCTTACAAATTTGTAGACGTTTTTTATACGTTGCTTTTATCGCAGTTGGAAGCATCACTTGAAAAGCTGAAATCATGTAGCATAACGTTTCACTTGTAAGCCAATATCCAAGCTTTAATAATTCATCATTTAAAACCGGTGTTACATCTAATATTTCATGGATTGTCTTTAACTTCTTACTTTCTACATCCACCGAATCTTTAATCCCAATAATAAAACCTTGCAATTTCCTTGGCCCAAACGGAACTACTACACGCATTCCTGTCTGTACAATATCTTCCCATTTTTCAGGGATAATGTAATCAAATGGTCGATCTGTCTGACGGGCAGGTACATCAACAATTACACTTGCAAATTTCATAAACGATCATCTTCTAACATCATTTCAATTTGCTTTAATATTTCACTAGCTACCTCTTTTTTCAGTAAAAGTGGTAACTCAATAACTTTTCCATCTTTTCTATACATTGTTACAATATTCGTATCCGTGCCAAATCCAGCTCCTTGCGCTTTTACATCATTCGCGACAATCATATCTGCATTTTTCTCACGTAGTTTTTTCGTTGCATATTCCTCTACATTTGTCGTTTCAGCAGCAAAACCGATAAGTAACTGTTTATCCTTTTTCTGACCTAACGTTTTTAAAATATCCACCGTTCTTTCGAGTTCAATGACAGCATCACCATTTTGCTTTTTCATTTTATTATCATGAACATATTTCGGACGATAATCTGCAACTGCTGCTGTTTTAATGACAACGTCTACGTTTTGATAATGTTGAAGAACTGCTTCTAACATATCTTGTGCAGATTCCACTTGCACTGTCGTTACATGTAACGGTGGATTTAATGCTGTCGGTCCTGAAACGAGTATAACATCAGCGCCTAAATTCGCCGCCACTTCTGCAATCGCATACCCCATTTTTCCAGAAGAAAAATTCGTCATAAAACGAACTGGATCAACTTTTTCACGTGTTGGGCCAGCAGTTATTAATATTCTTTTTCCCTGCAATGGTTTGTGTTCTGAGAAAGCTTCCTCTAACCTTGCAATAATTGCTTCAGGTTCTTCTAGTCGTCCCTTCGCTACATATCCACATGCTAAAAAGCCTTCCCCAGGCTCAATAAATGTATATCCTAGCGTTTTCAATGTCATCATATTTTTTTGAACAATTTTATTTTCATACATATGCACATTCATAGCAGGTGCAATCCATACCGGGGCTGTAGTAGCTAACAGAGTAGTTGTAATCATATCATCTGCAATACCACCAGCTAACTTTCCAATACAATTGGCAGTAGCAGGTGCGACAAGTACAACATCCGCCCAATCTGCTAAATCAATATGAGCAATAACAGCCGAGTCTTTCTCATCAAACGTATCCGTATATACATCATGGCGAGAAAGCGCTTGGAATGTAAGAGGCGTAACAAACTTCATTGCCGACTCACTCATCATTACTTTTACAATCGCGCCAGATTGTGTCAATTTACTCGTTAACGCAGCTGCTTTAAAAACCGCAATGCCTCCTGTTACACATAGAAGTATCTTTTTCCCTTTTAGCATATGACTCGTCCTCTTTCTTTTTCAAACTTATAATACTGAAATAGAATTCCCAGCTCGTCAGTACCAATATTTCATTCCTTTCGTAAAAAAATAACAACCTACTTGTAAATAGGTTGTTACCGTTACATAGAAAATTATAAAGTCTATGTTTTATTTTGTCGAAGGCAAAGGCTTATTCAGCTACTTTATCTTCACTTGGTACGTAGCTTAATGCTTCTGCATCGATTTCTTCTAATGCTTTACCTACACATTTATGAGAAACAGGTTGCTCTACAACACAGTTATTAGCAAGTTGCATTTCACGTGCGCGTTTTGCAGCCACTGTTACTAATGTGTACTTAGAATCGATTTTTTGTAGTAATGAGTCAATTGATGGATTTAACATAATTATAGACCCTCCGTCATTTCTTTATAATATTTTGCTACCCTTTCGCGGCGGCAATGTTCGCCAACCACAATTGCTTTAATTCTATCACAAGCTAATTCAACTTGATCGTTTTCTACTACATAGTCGTAAGCGTCCATCATCTCGATTTCTTCTTTCGCTACAGTTAAACGATTTTCAATAACATCTTCAGTCTCTGTACCACGTCCGACAATACGGCTCTTTAGTTCAGATAAACTTGGAGGTGCTAAGAAAATAAATACACCTTCTGGGAAAGCTTTCTTAACTTGAATTGCTCCTTGCACTTCAATTTCTAAGAATACATCTTTTCCTTCTTGTAATGTTTTTTCAACATAGTCAATCGGTGTTCCGTAATAATTACCTACGAACTCAGCCCACTCAAGTAATCTTTCATTACGAATCATTTCCTCGAATTCTTCTCTTTCTTTAAAGAAATAATCCACACCATCTACTTCACCTTCACGCGGCTTACGTGTCGTTACTGAAATAGAGTATTGAAAACGTGTATCCTCATGGCTAAACAGCTCTTTACGAACCGTTCCTTTTCCAACCCCAGAAGGCCCTGAAAGAACGATGAGCAATCCTCTTCTACTTCTCATAAATATGTAAAACCTACCCTTCCTCACTTAAATCTTCTTTATTATTCAAACGATGTGCAATCGTCTCTGGTTGAATTGGACTTAATACAACATGCCCATCATCCATAACAATAACCGCCCTTGTTTTTCTCCCATACGTAGCATCAAGCAAAGCATTATGTTCGCGTGCTTCCTGTACTGTTCGTTTAATAGGAGCTGACTCCGGACTTACAATAGCAATAATTCGATGAGCAGATACAATATTTCCGTATCCAATATTTAAAAACCGCATGGCCATAGTTTGCGCCTCCTAGTAAGTCTATCCGATTTCTCCACCACGTATAACTTTATATATTTTTTTGAAAGCTACTCAATATTTTGTACTTGTTCACGAATTTTTTCAAGGTTATTTTTCATTTCTACAACATATTTTGAAATTGTTAAGTCATTTGCCTTAGAACCAATCGTATTAATTTCTCTATGCATCTCTTGCACGATGAAATCCATTTTCCTTCCAACAGGCTCTTCAATCTGCAATGTTTCACGAAATTGCTCTAAATGACTTTGCAAACGAACTAACTCTTCATGAATATCACAACGCTCTGCAAAGATTGCGACTTCTGTTAGCAATCTTTGTTCATCTAACTCTTGATTATGTAATTCTTTTAAGCGATTTTCTAATCGTTCACGATATTTTTGTGTAACAATTGGTGCATGTGGAATAATTGCATTTACACAATTGCTAATCTCTTGTAAACGATACGCTATATCTTTATGTAATCGTTCTCCTTCGCCATCTCTCATCGTTTTCAACATATGAGCAGCTTGACGAACAGCCTCATATAAACTGTTCTCAAAATGTTCATTTACATTTTCTATTTCTTCAATTGCTGTTACTTCTGGCATTGCCATTAATTGCTCGAGTGTAATAGAATCTTGTAATTGAAACTTTCCTTTTATATCTTCCATCATCGATTGGTACTGCTCAAGAAGTGACCAATTCACACTTAATTTTCTTTCAACAAGTCCTTCACCTGCTATACTAATAGACACTTCAATGCGTCCACGTCGAACTTGCTGTGCAATTATTTTACGAATTTTGTCCTCAAATACCATCATTTGCTTAGGAAGTCGAATACTCATCTCTAAAAAACGGTGGTTCACCGATTTCATTTCTACTGTAATTTGAAAAGTATCACTTTCTACTTTCGATCTTCCAAACCCTGTCATACTAGAAATCATTTTTTATCACATCCAAGCCATAAAATAACTCAATGAAAAAGGTAATAGAGACAAGGCTCTACTACCTTCTGTAAATTATATCACATTTTCATAACATTGACTATTTCAAGTTTAATCCCTTCTTATATAACATTGGCTTTTTCTTTTTCGCCTTTTTCCCTGTTAATAAAGAACCTACTAGTAAGAAAGTCGGAATTGATGACAAACCTCCAATTAATAACCAATCTCTTACTTGTATCGGCATTGTGCTAAAAATCGGTTGTAACGGTGGATAATATATCACCACTAGCATGAGTAGTAATGAAATGATAACCGCCCCTACTAAATACACGTTCCCAAATGGATTACGATGAAAGACAGAATGCTCACTACGACAATCAAATACATGAATAAGCTGAGCAAGTACCAACGTCGCGAACGCTACAGTTTGTGCATATTTCAGTTCATTTGGATGTTGGTTATACGCAATAATAAACGCTACTAACGTCACTGCCCCAATTAAAAAACCTCGACTTATTATTTTCCACGCAAGCCCTCTAGCGAACACCCCTTCTTTCGGGTGGCGCGGCGTTCTCTTCATCACATCTCCTTCAGCCTTATCCAAACCTAATGCCATCGCTGGTAAACCATCAGTAACTAAGTTCACCCATAAAATTTGAATAGGAACCATCGGCAGTGGTAATGCAAGTAACATCGCAAATAACATAACTAAAATTTCTCCAACATTTGATGCTAATAAATATCGGATGAACTTACGTATGTTCTCGTATATATTTCTTCCTTCTTTAATCGCTGACTTAATTGTAGCAAAATTATCGTCTAGTAAAACAAGTGAAGAGGCTTCTTTTGCAACATCTGTCCCTGTAATCCCCATCGCTATCCCAATATCCGCTGTTTTTATAGCTGGAGCATCGTTCACTCCATCACCTGTCATCGCTACTATATGCCCTTGATTTTGCAGTGCCTTAACAATTTTTAATTTATGTTCAGGTGATACACGAGCGAATACATACGTATCTTCTACAACATTTTCTAATTCCTCCACATCCATATTCGCGAGTTCTACTCCTTCAACAACGCGTCCATCTGGTGGCAAAACTCCTAATTGTTCAGCAATCGCCATTGCTGTCACTTTATGATCACCTGTAATCATTACTGTTCGAATACCAGCTTCTTTACACTCTTTTACCGCCTGCGCCACTTCTGGTCTTGGTGGGTCAATCATACCTTGTATCCCAACCAACATAAAACCTTTTTCAACGTCTCTTTCATGTTCAATAGAATCCGTTATTTTTAAAGGTTTAAACGCAACTGCAATTGTTCGAAGCGCTTGACTACCTAAGCTATGAATAGCCGCCTGTACTTCTTTTCTATATAGCTCACTTAACGGCTGTTGCTTATCCCCCCATAAAATCGTTTGACTCATTTGTAAAAGAACATCCGGTGCCCCCTTCGTAACAATAAACTTTTTCCCCTCTCGATCTCGTACAATAACACTCATCATTTTTCGAGTTGAATCAAATGGAAATTCACGAATAACTTCAAATTTCCCTTTCAATGCCTCACGCGTTATCCCAGCTTTCATTGCTGCAGCTACAAGCGCTCCCTCTGTTGGATCTCCATCTAATACATACGCCTTTTTCTTTTGAATAATATTTGCATTGTTACATAGTGAACCAAATGTAAGTAGCTGATAAAGTGCTTTTGTCTTAGCTGGATTCACTTCTTTTTCACCTTTCATAAAAGAGCCATTAGGTTCATATCCTTGCCCTGTCACTTTCCACAATTCTCCGCCTGACCACATATGTGTTACCATCATTTTGTTTTGCGTCATTGTTCCCGTTTTATCAGAACATATAACGGAAGCACAACCTAACGTTTCTACGGCTGGTAACTTTCGTACAATTGCTCTCTTCTTTATCATACGCTGTACACCAAGTGATAAAGCTACTGTAACAATTGCTGGCAATCCTTCTGGAATAGCCGCAACAGCTAGCGATACGCCAGCTAAAAACATATGATATACTTCATTCCCTTGATACACACCAGCCAATACAACGAGTGCTGTCAAAATAAGAGCCACAATAATTAATATTTTTCCGAGCTGTTCTAACCTTCTTTGCAGTGGTGTTTCCATTTGCTCTGCATTTTGCAACATATTGGCAATTTGCCCCATCGCTGTATTCATACCAGTTGCTACAACGACTCCTGTACCAGATCCTCGCGTAATCATTGTCCCCATAAAAGCCATATTTTTTTGATCACCAATTGCAACATCTTGCCCTTGCAATGCTTCGACCTTTTTTTGTACAGGTACGGACTCCCCTGTCAAAGCAGACTCTTCAATATATAAACTTGATGCTTCAACAAGACGCACATCAGCCCCAATACGATCACCACTGGAAAACTTAATAATATCACCTAAAACAAGTGCTTTAGATGGTGCTTTTACCCACTTTCCATTCCGCATTACAGTAACTTGCGGAGCGGCTAGTTCCTTTAAAGCTTCCAATGATTTTTCAGCTTTTCTTTCTTGAAAAAAGCCGAGAATACCATTGATAATAACAATGGCAACAATAGCAATAGAATCAATGTATTCACCTAAAAACGCAGAAACAATTGTTGCTCCAAACAAAACGAGTACCATGAAATCTTTAAACTGTGCTAAAAATACCATTAGTGCAGAAGGCCTTTTTGCTTCTTCTAATTCATTAGTACCAAATTTCTTTACTCGCCCTTCTGCTTCTTTCTCTGTAAGTCCAACCTTTACATTCGTATTCGTTCTTTCTTCCACTTCATGTGCCCGCATTCCATACCAGTTCATCCTGCCATCGACCTCCTGATTCCAGACATACTCTATTGAAAGCTTATTCAGCCTCGTCCAAAAAAATGCTATAATTAACTTTTAGTTAGAAAGGAGTGTTCATTTATGGCATTCGATGGATTATTTACAAGAGCAATTACACATGAAATTGCAAATTCTCTTTACACAGGAAGAATTTCCAAAATATATCAACCTTCAAAGTATGAGATTTTATTACATATTCGAGCAAACGGAAAGAACCAAAAACTAATTCTTTCGTCTCACCCTACATATGCGCGTCTGCACTTAACGAATCAAAACTACGATTCACCAGCAATACCGCCAATGTTTTGTATGCTTCTTCGTAAACATTTAGAAGGTGGGTTTATTGAAAAAATTGAACAAATTGACTTAGAACGTATTATTCAAATTACAGTTCGCAGTCGGAATGAAATTGGAGACGAATCATTAAAAACATTAGTAATCGAAATAATGGGCCGACATAGTAACATTATCTTAGTAGATACGAAAACAAACGTTATTTTAGATAGCTTAAAACACATATCTTTAGCGGTAAACCGCCATCGTACTGTATACGCTGGAGCTGAATATATTGCACCACCAGCACAACATAAAATTAACCCACTTCAGATTGAAACAAATGATGAATTTATTAGACCACTAGACTTTCTATCTGGAAACATGGATAAACAGCTTGTCGGCACCTTTACGGGAATATCCCCGTTATTCGCAAAAGAAGTAGTGAAAAAAGCTGGTATGGTAAATGAAAAAGCATTAGCGGATGCATTTTTCTCCATACTAAAACCATTATTAACTCATACATATTCACCAGCGATGACTACTTCAAATGGGAAAGAATTCTTTTATCTTTTCCCTCTTGCACACTTGCAAGGAGAAGATAAGACGTTCTCATCTGTTAGTGAATTGCTAGATCGTTTCTTTTTCGGAAAAGCAGAGCGCGATCGTGTAAAACAACAAGCTCATGATTTAGAACGCTTTATGCAAAATGAAAAAAATAAAAACGAGAAAAAACTCATTAAACTTGAAAAAACACTGCAAGATGCTGGAAAAGCAGATAAATATCAACTATTTGGAGAGCTACTTACAGCTAATATGTACGCTGTGAAAAAAGGGGATAAAGATATTGAAGTCGTTAACTATTACGACGAAAATGGCGGAACTGTAAAGATTACATTAGATCCATTAAAAACACCATCTGACAATGCACAACGCTATTTCCAAAAGTATCAAAAAGCAAAAAATTCAGTTGTTGTTGTAGAAGAACAAATCGAAAAAACAAATGAAGAAATTCTTTATTTTGATAGCTTACTTCAACAAATGGAAGCTGCTTCTTCAAAAGATATTGAAGAAATTCGTGAGGAATTAGCTGAAGAAGGTTATGTGCGCAATCGTAAAACGAAAAACGCAAAGAAAAAGCCTACTAAACCATTATTAGATAAATATTTAGCAAGTGATGGCACAGAGATTTTCGTTGGTAAAAACAATAAACAAAATGATTATTTAACAACGAAGTTTGCCCGCCGTGATGAAATTTGGTTACATACGAAAGACATACCTGGCTCTCACGTTGTCATTCGTTCTTTAGAGCCTGCTGAAGAAACTTTACTAGAAGCTGCCAAAATTGCTGCCTATTACAGTAAAGCGAAAGAGTCTAGCTCTGTACCTGTTGATTTCACGAAAATACGCCATGTCAAAAAACCGAGTGGTGCAAAACTTGGTTTTGTTACGTACGACAATCAGCAAACCGTATATGTAACACCAGATGCTGATATTGTAATGAAATTAAAAGCGTAAATACAAAAATGCGTTGCTTATAAGCAACGCATTTTTTATATTCGTTCACACTAGTTCATATACCCATTTACTAATTCATAACATCTTGCTTTTGTCATCTTATATTTCTCTTCTGAAGCTTCTATACGCCTCATCGTTCCGTTATTTGTATCAGTACCAATTGCTTTAACTTTACTTTCTTTTTCTTTAACCCACGCAATTTGTTTCGTTTTTAACGACTGAAACGCATCAGGTGACATCGTACTTTTTAATGTACTGTAAATTTCATTTAGTTTATTATCCCACAGTTCATAATTTCCTTCTATTTCATTTACTATGTCATTATCTGACGCAACGTTTGCATGTGTTTCTTGATTTTCTAGAGCAGATAATTCATTTAGAGCCTTAGTTTTACCTGCAGCTGTTGAAGATTCTTTTGTAATTTTTTTCTCTTCTTTAGAAGTAACTTGTGAACTCACATTATCTTCCTTAACCGTTTCTTGACCTTGACTACTATTTTCTTTCGCTACCTTTTCCTGTTTTTGTTCATTTATATCATATGTAATAGTCGATGTTTTTGCATCTACAGCAATTGATCTAGTATTTTCTTTGAAAATATATTTTTTGTCACCACTGTATTCTTCTTTAACAAAATCAACATTCTTAAAGCCTCGAATTTTCAAAAATTCACTAGCTTCTTCCTTCGTAAGTTTTAAATCGCTCGGTGTATGCGATGACCATTTATCTATTAACCATTTTCCATCTTTATAAACGAAAATAAATTCCCATATCTCTGCTTCATTTCCCATATCATTTGAAGGTGTGATAGTTTCAATCGTTAAAATATCTTTTTTCTGTGAATACGTTAATCTCATTTTTGGTTCAATATTAATAGGGAATGGTAACATATCCGTCTCTCTAGATCGATTAAATGTTGCAAGCGACTTAGGAAGCTGATTCTCTACAAACTTTTCTGAAACCAATCCTTTAACTCCTTTTTTAGCTGTCTCTAAATCCCCAGGATTATTTCGGCTCCATCCATTTTCTTTTTCCATCTCACTAAACGCATTTGCTATTCCATCTACACTCTTTCTTACAATCTTTTTCGCTTCTTTTTCTGTCACTTCTGGCGCTTCATCAAGCTGTTCAATCGTTTCATTTACTTGAACTTTGTGTTCACTTGTTTCACACCCCGTTATAACAAGCATACTAGCGGCCAAACAAAATGACATTACTTTACTTAATTTCTTCATACACTCACATTCCTTAACCCAGTTTTTTTCGTTACATCTCTTTACCTATAAAAAACGTAACAATCCCTTATTATACCAATTAACTTAATTTGTTTATATAAAAAACATATATTTAAATTAAAAAAGGTTTTCGTTTGCGAGTTTATATTATTGTTCAGTCACATAAAAACTTACTGTAAAAATTTTATATATATTTATTTTACATTCGTCTAGTTTTTTTGACACACAGCTACCCTCTTCTCTTTTATTCTAAATAAATATACTGGCACAATTCTTGCTTTATTAATGTAAAAAGGAGGAATTAAAATGAATGTAAGAATAACTAACATCCAAAAACAACTACATAATTACGGAATCGACGGGTTACTTATTACAAAAAAAGAAAACCGTCAATACGCAACAAACTTTACAGGTAGCGCAGGCGTTGTCTTAATCGCTGCGCATAAAGCTATTTTCATTACTGATTTCCGTTACGTAGATCAAGCAAAAACGGAAATAAAAGCAGCAGAAATTATTATGCATAAAGGAAATTTAGAAGAAGAAGTTGCAAATCAAGTATCAAAATTAAACATTCAAAAACTTGGTATAGAAGACAATAATATGACTTTGCAACAATTTAAGAAACTACAAAAATATATACATACAGAAATGGTTCCAGTGTGTGAGATCATTGAAGATATTCGACTTATTAAAGACACATCTGAAATAGAAACAATGAAAATCGCAGCTACGATCGCTGACGAAGCATTTCACCATATTGTTACATTTCTAAAGCCTGGAATAAGCGAGACTGACGTTCGAGATGAGTTAGAATTTTTCATGCGAAAAAAAGGGGCTACATCTTCTTCATTCCAAATCATTGTAGCCTCAGGCGTTCGTTCTTCACTTCCCCATGGAGTTGCATCAAATAAAATAATCGAACGAGGCGATATCGTTACATTAGACTTCGGTGCACTTTACGACGGATATTGTTCCGATATAACACGTACCGTAGCAATCGGGGAACCATCGGAAAAATTCCAAAAAATATACAATGTTGTACGCGAAGCATTAAAACGTGGAACGGAAGCAATTAAGCCTGGAGAAACTGCGAAAAGTATCGATGATATAACGAGAGATTACATTACAGAACATGGATACGGTCAATACTTTGGCCACTCTACCGGGCACGGTCTTGGGTTAGAAATACATGAACCACTTCGCCTATCCCAAGAAAGCAAGGCAACTTTACAAGAAGGTATGGTTGTTACAGTTGAGCCGGGCATTTACATACCGAACTGGGGCGGTTGTAGAATCGAAGATGATATTGTCATCACCAAAGATGGTTATGACGTTATTACAAAATCAAATAGAGAACTAATTATAATCCCTTGTTAATATTATGAAGGTTTAACAAAACTTTTTCTTTGCACATAGAATTCCTTCTCTGGAGTATTCATTTAAAGAGGGGGAATTTTAATTGAATTTTGTAATTGATAAATTGGAGGGTTTACATGTAGAATTTTCAAAGCTTGTTTCCATGATGAATTACGCTCGCTATACAACAATGCAAGCAGTGGAAAGTTTAACAATTGAAGAACTTGATTATTTATATGATAAGGAAGCAAATTCAATTGGCATGTTATTGTATCATATGGCTGCTATTGAATTTTACTACCAGATTCATACTTTTGAAGACCGTGAACCAACGGAGGCTGAATTAGAACGCTGGTTACCTGGCATTGAATTAGGCGATCTTGGGCGTGAGAAAATAAAAGGAAACGCTATAGAATTTTATATAAATACATTACAAGAAGTACGTTCCAAAACAATCGAGACTTTTCAATCGTTATCTGATGAATGGTTATTTAAAACGACAGACTTTTGGTATGACAAACCAGCAAATAACTATTTTAAGTGGTTTCACGTTTTTGAAGATGAAATCAATCATCGTGGACAAATTCGTTTAATTAAAAAGATGCAAAAAGCTCATGCAGTAAAATGAGGAAATGCCACCGAATAAGGTGGCATTTTCTTTTATTCATTAACGAATAGCTTTTCGTTTACTATTTTAGTGACTACCACTACCAACATTAAAATGCATATTAAATATAGCATTTTCGCAATAAACAACCACCCTTGAAACATTACAATTCCATCTATTATCTCATTTCCTTTCCATAACAAAAACGGAATTGTGCTGATTATAATGACAAATTCGATGCTGAAAACAATTTTCTTTTTGGGGCTATATGCTTTCCATTCATTCCAGCGATACATAGGAGCAAAAATCAATACTCCTATACATAATATAACTGGTACCCATTCACTGTTAAGAAATTGTCCTGAAATAACTGATAATAGTAAACAAACTAGCACACCATAATATCCTATTTTTTCTCTCATTCGTACTCCCCCATTCTACTTCTCCTTTAATATGTAACTTGCTATACTTATAACAATTCTTAGAAAAATAACAACTATAATTACAAGATAAAGACCGTTTGCAGAAGACATCCATTCTTGAAAAATAGACATTTTCTCCATTTGTTTCTGACCCTCTATTAAAATAACCCCTGCGAACAATGAGCAAACAACGATGATACCTATCATAATTCCAATGCTTTTCTTATTATGTTGTTTCATGTCATCCCATCGGTATAACAGTATAAAAACAAACCCAAAAGGAGGGATGATACTTATCCATTCATTGTTTGTAAATAGATTTAAAATAATTAATAGACTACAAGAAATAATAAATCCCCAAAAACCAATTTTTTGCACATACGCCCTCCTCTAATTCCATTTTTAGGATTAATTGTATTGTATCATCCATTTTTATTCTTACCATTACAGTACATGAAATTTCACTTCTTTCTGTTTCTTATACTCACATACTTTCCCTACTTTCATACAATAAACTACACGATTGCCTAAGGATGTGAATGTTATGGGAGTTGAATTAACTCTGTTGCACGCTCTCTATATTCTTTGTTTACTCACTATTATTACCTTTTTTATTCTCCGGAAAGATACGACGATTATTTGTATCGTTTTCATCTTTTTATTAGCATTAACCGCTACAAGCTCTATCCCTCTTGCTATTAGCAATATTTTCCAAAGTTTCATTTACGCCATCACTGAGCTATTACCAACTATATTAATCATCTCCATTATCGTATCAATGAGCAATCTACTCGTTCATACCGGCATAAATGATACGATGATTTCACCATTTACAAAGATGATTCGTACACCTACCCTCGCCTACTGGATTATCGGCCTTTTGATGATGACAATTTCTTTCTTCTTTTGGCCTTCTCCCGCTGTCGCCTTAATGGGAGCTATTTTATTACCGGTTGCTGTACGCGTCGGTCTCCCCCCAATTGGAGTAGCAATTGCTATGAACTTATTCGGTCATGGGATTGCTTTATCCGGCGACTTCGTTATACAAGGCGCACCAAAATTAACCGCAGACGCTGCTGGTCTCCCTGTTTCCAGCGTCGTATCTGCAAGTGTTCCACTCGTTATCGTTATGGGCGTTGTGACAACTTCCGTCGCTTTTTTCTTCTTACGAAAAGAGTTTCATACAGGCTTAGCTATACAAGAATCTATTCTATCAACTGAGTCTTCTAAAACGCTCACTTCATTATCTCCTCGCACAAAGAAATGGCTCGCTATTTGTATCCCTATCGTATATATCATTGATATCCTTTGCATGATTCAATTTCAACTACAAGGAAGCGACGCAACTGCACTTATCGGCGGAACAACTGTTATTATGATTATCATCATTTCTCTCATCGCCTACAAAGGTAATGGACTGAATAAAACGACCGATTATTTCATAGAAGGGCTCCAATTTGGCTTTAAAATTTTCGGACCAGTTATTCCAATTGCTGCACTTTTTTATTTAGGAGATAGCGGCTTTGCGAAAATTATCGGGGACTATTTACCGAAAGGTTCACACGGAATCATTAACGACTTAGGAATCGACTTATCTCAAACTGTTCCTTTAAATCAATATGTATCGGCAGGGACATTAACCATCGTTGGTGTCATTACCGGCTTAGATGGATCAGGTTTTTCAGGTATATCACTTGCTGGTTCCATTGCCAATCTTTTTGGAACAGCACTTGGTCACGGAACAGCTACATTAACAGCACTCGGGCAAATTGCAGCTATATGGACCGGGGGCGGGACGTTAATTCCTTGGGCACTTATTCCTGCTGCTGCGATTTGTAAAGTCGATCCATTTGAACTTGCACGCCGAAACTTTTTACCGGTTGTTATCGGTTTAATTGTCACCACAATCGTTGCGATGTTTATCCTATAACGTAAGCAAGTGTTCTCTTGCTTACGTTTTTTGCTTGTAAAATTCATCATGAATTATCAGTTTTCAAGAGGGATTCGTTATTACTTAGCGAAGTTATATTAGGAGAGTAATTATTTCAAAACGTTTACGAGACACAGATTACCGCAATTAGAAAAGGGGACATACCCATGAATGAATTGATTTTCGTCTTATTAATTTGTCCATTATTTATCTTTATCGTATCTGTTATTGGAACACGTAAAACGAAAACGTATTACGTAATGCCGATTGTAACGTTTGCTAGTTTTTTAATAATAGGTGTTATCGCCTTTACTCCAAAATTTTTCTTTTGGGTTGGCATGTATAGCATCTTCTCATTTATTGTTTCTTATATGACTTTATTGTTTGTAAGAGGATATGAGCTTGCAGAAAGCGCTAAGTAGTTAAGGAGATTGTAATATGATTTTCTTTGATATTGATGGAACTTTACTTGATTACGACACTGCTGAGAAAAATGGTATCTCACATTTCTTCCAAAAATATAGTGATATTTTTTCAGGAAACGAATTAGAGACTATGAAGCTATGGCATGAATTATCCGAGAAATATTTCAACAAATTTTTATCCAAGGAATTATCTTTTCAAGAACAACAAGGGATGCGAATGCATCATTTATTTAAAGCATATGGGGTAAACTTATCACTCTGGGAATCTCAGCACAGATTCAAACAATATATGGAACTATATAAGAACAACTGGACCGCGTTTGAAGATGTACACTATACATTACAGACCTTGCAGCAAGGCGGTCACTCATTAGGTATCATTAGTAATGGTGACTATAAACAACAAGTCGAAAAATTAACTGCCCTAAACATTTTAAAACATTTCAAATATATATTTACTTCTAGTGAACTTGGTATATCGAAACCAGATCCTGAAATTTTTCACAGAGCCGTATTACAATTGAATCTTGAAATGAAAGATTGCTATTATATTGGCGATTGATTAGAGACTGATGCGATTAGTAGTACAGCAGCTGGGATGCAAGGGATATGGTTAAATCGAGATAACTCACAACTCAAGTACGATATTCCTACTATCTGTTCTTTACATGAAGTTTTAACAATAATATAAAAAGACGACCGCGTTCCCCCGCGGTCGTTTTTTTCATGTTACGCTGTGATCCAAGCTTCGTTAGCTGGATTTTTACGCCACTCTTGTAATTTTTTCGTTTCAGCTTGTCCGATCATACCTTTTTCTGCTGCAACTTCAGTTAATGCACTGTAATCACTTAAAGAATATGATGCTTCGTTAGCTGCTTCTAGCTTTTCTTTTCCTGCTTCTAGCTCGTATGTGAAGATTGATACGATTCCTAATACTTCACAGCCAGCTTCGCGAAGTGCTTCTACACATGTAATTGCACTTCCGCCAGTTGAAATTAAGTCTTCTACTACTACAACTTTTTGACCTTTTTCAGCTTTTCCTTCAATTTGATTCCCTTTACCGTGGCCTTTTGCCTTACTACGTACGTAGCACATTGGTAAATCCATACGATCGCTTACCCATGCAGCGTGCGCAATACCAGCAGTTGCTGTTCCTGCAATAACTTCTACAGTTGGGAAGTGCTCTTTAATTAACTCTTCTAATCCAGCTGCAATCGCTTGACGTACTTTTGGATAAGATAAAGTTAAACGGTTATCACAATAAATTGGTGATTTCATACCTGAAGACCATGTGAATGGATCATTCGGTTGTAAAAATACTGCTCCAATTTCTAATAAATGCGATGCGATTTCTTTTTTCATACTGTTACACCTTCCCACTGTTGTTTTACTGTTTTATACGCTTCAAGCGGATTTTCTGCTTTTGTAATACTACGTCCAACTACGATGTAGCTTGAGCCAAGTTCCCTCGCACGTTTCGGTGTTGCTACGCGCACCTGGTCATTTACATCATCGCTTGCAAGACGAATCCCCGGTGTTACTGTTACAAATTCATTTCCGCATACTTCACGTAATTTTGGAACTTCAAGCGTTGAGCAAACAACGCCATCAAGTCCACTTTCTTTCGTTAGTTTTGCATAATGAGCAACCGCTTCTTCTAACGTCTTCTCAATGCCGATCTCTTTTTTCATCATAGCTTCCGAAGTGCTTGTTAGTTGTGTAACTGCAATACAAATCGGTCTCTCTTTTCCTTCTTGCTTACCTTCCTCTAATCCCTCAATCGCAGCTTTCATCATGCTGCTTCCCCCAGCAGCATGAACATTTACCATATCAACATCTAGACTAGCTAGGCTACGCATAGCGCTTTTTACTGTATTCGGAATATCATGAAGTTTTAAATCTAGAAAAATCTTATGTCCTTTTTCTTTTAAGTACGTAATAATTGCAGGGCCTTCTTTGTAAAATAACTCCATACCAACTTTGACAAATAACTCTTCCCCTTCAAAGTGGCGCAAGAATTGTTCTACATCTTGTTTCCCTGGAAAATCTAGTGCAACGATTAACGACTGTGACATGTTTGCTTCCAGCTCCTTCCTTGACATTCCGAAATGTGATCAAATCCTAATTCATCTAGTAATGCTGGTAACTCTTCAATAATTGTCGGACATACGAACGGATCGATAAAGTTCGCTGTACCTACTGCAACTGCGCTTGCGCCAGCGTAGAAGAATTCAATTACATCTTCCGCTGTTTCAATACCACCCATTCCGATAATTGGAATGTTAACCGCTTGGCTTACTTCATGTACCATACGAATTGCTACTGGCTTAATCGCAGGACCTGATAATCCACCTGTACGGTTTGCTAAAATTGGTTTAGCTGTTTTTAAATCTAGACGCATACCAAGCAATGTATTAATCATCGTTAAACCATCTGCACCTGCATTTTCAATCGCTTTTGCAATTTCCACTATGTTTGCCACGTTCGGTGACAACTTCACGTATACAGGTACTTCAGAAACCTCTTTTACTCGCTTCGTTAAATCAGCAGCAATTTCAGGATTTGTACCAAAGGCGATACCACCTGTTTTTACGTTCGGACAAGAAATATTTAATTCTAGTGCATGGACATTAGGCGCTTTAGAAATTTCCTTTGCAACCGCTACGTAATCCTCAGCTTGTGAGCCTGCAACGTTCGCAATGATTGGAAGGTCAAATTGTTCTAACCATGGTAATTCAGAATTCATTACTTTTTCTAACCCTGGGTTTTGAAGTCCGATTGCATTTAACATGCCGCCTGGTGTTTCAGCAACACGAGGCGTTGGATTTCCATAACGTGGTTGTTCTGTCGTCGCTTTAATCATGATTGATCCTAGTACACTTAAATCGTAAAACTGTGCATATTCACGACCAAATCCAAAGCATCCAGATGCCGGTATAATTGGATTTTTTAATGATAATCCTGGTAATTCAACTTGCAATCTGTTCATAGTACAACCTCCCCGATTGGAAATACTGGTCCGTCGCTACACACCTTCTTGTAAGAATGTCCACTTGGATCTTCTTGTAAATGGCATACACATGCGAAACAAGCTCCAATACCGCAGCCCATACGCTCTTCTAATGAAATATAGGCTTTTTTCTCTTTGTAACGTCCTTCTAATGCACGAAGCATCGCTAACGGACCACATGAATAAAGAATGTCAAAGTCAATTCCGTAATTATCAATTACATCTGTGACAAATCCTTTTGTACCGTGTGTACCGTCTACTGTCGCAACGTACGTATCACCAAGTTCTGCAAATTTTTCTTCATAGAAAACTACATCTTTCGTTTGAAAACCTAAGATGTGAATTACACGTACACCTTTTGCAACGAGGCGCTGTGATAGTTCATAAAGTGGTGGTACACCAATTCCCCCGCCTACTAATAAAGCTGTTTGACCAGCTTCTGCTTCTTCTACAGGAAAACCGTGTCCTAATGGTCCTAGTACATCTACCATTTCACCTTGTTTTCTAGTTGCTAATGTTTTTGTCCCTTGTCCTTCGGCACGATATAGCATTGTAAATTCGTTCTTCTCTTGATCTATATTACAAATACTAATTGGGCGGCGCAGAAGGGGCGCAATGCCCTCTGCTACCTTAATGTGTACAAACTGCCCTGGTTCGTTCATTTGCTGTACTAACGTTCCTTGAAGCACTAATTCGTAAATGTTTTTTGCGATTTCTTTTTGGTTAACGACGATCATATTTTGCTTTTGCATCATGCATGTACCACCTCGTGACGCTTTGTTTGCGTAATTTCTTTCATTGAATGAGCTGAGAATGTCATAGATTCTAATACTCGTAAGATTGCTCTCGTTGTATCAAGTGATGTTAAGCAAGCCACACCATTTTCTACTGATTCACGGCGAATGCGGAAACCATCACGCGCTGGTTGTTTGCCTTTTGTTAATGTATTGATTACAAACTGTGCTTTTCCTTGACGGATAATATCAAGTAAGTTATAGTCTTCAGAATCAATTTTGTTTACCACTTGCACTGGAATATTTTGCTCTGCTAACGATTGTGCTGTTCCAGCTGTTGCTAATAAGTTATAACCAATTTCGTGGAAACGTTTTGCAATTTCCATTGCCTCTTCTTTATCTTTATCCGCTACAGTAATGATTACTGATCCGTGCGTTGGGATGTTAATTCCAGAAGCAACTAATCCTTTATATAATGCTTTTTCAAGCGTTAAGTCTTTACCCATTACTTCCCCTGTTGACTTCATTTCAGGTCCTAATGTTGTATCAACTGAGCGTAGTTTCGCGAACGAGAATACCGGTGCTTTTACATATACTTCTTTCTCTTCTGGGTGATAGCCAGTTCCGTATCCTTGCTCTACTAGGTCTTGACCTAAAATAACTTTCGTTGCAACATTCGCCATCGGTACGCCCGTAATTTTACTTAAGAACGGTACTGTACGACTCGCACGTGGGTTTACTTCAATTACGTACACTTGATCTTTGAATACTACAAACTGGATATTTAGTAATCCAACAATGTTTAAACCTTTTCCAAGTGCAATTGTATGTTCAATGATTTGTTCTTTTAGTTTTTCAGATAAGCTTTGTGGTGGGTATACTCCAATTGAGTCACCAGAGTGAACTCCAGCGCGTTCAATATGTTCCATAATACCTGGAATGAATACATTCTCACCGTCTGAAATTGCATCTACTTCAATTTCTTTACCTACCATGTAACGGTCGATTAATACAGGATGCTCTGCATGAACTTTAACTGCATTTTTCATGTAGTGCAGTAGTTCTTCTTGACGATATACGATTTCCATCGCACGTCCACCTAGTACGTAAGATGGTCTTACTAATACTGGGTAACCAATTTCTTCAGCAATTGCTACCGCTTGTTCTACAGTTGTTGCTGTTTTACCAACTGGTTGCGGGATACCTAATTGTGTTAATGCAGCTTCGAATTTATCTCGATCTTCTGCACGGTCTAAATCTTCAAGTGATGTTCCTAGAATTTTCACACCGTGTTCTTCTAATTTCGCCGCTAAGTTAATTGCCGTTTGTCCACCGAACTGAACGATAACACCTTCTGGCTTTTCTAAATCAATGATGTGCATTACATCTTCGATTGTTAATGGTTCAAAGTATAATTTGTCAGAAATACTGAAGTCTGTTGAAACTGTTTCTGGATTGTTATTAACAATGATTGCCTCATATCCAGCTTCTTTAATCGCCCATACAGAGTGAACTGTTGCATAGTCAAACTCAACACCTTGACCGATACGGATTGGTCCAGACCCTAGTACAACCACACTCTTACGATCTGTTATAACCGATTCATTCTCGTCACCATATGTGCTGTAGTAGTAAGGTGTTGCAGATTCAAACTCTGCCGCACAAGTATCTACCATTTTATAAACAGGAGTCATATTGTTTTCTTTACGCATATCGTAAATTTCACGCTCTGTTTTGTTCCAAGCAGCTGCAATGTAGTGATCACTGAAGCCCATTTCTTTCGCAGCTTGTAGTACTTCCATATTTCCTACATTCGCTTTTACTTCGCGTTCCATGTTTACGATGTTTTCAACTTTTTGTAAGAAGAAGAAGTCCATTTCACACCATTCGTTAATTTCTTCTTTCGTTACACCTTGACGAATTGCTTCTGCTACAATAAACAGTCGCTCGTCATCTGCTTTAATGATGCGTTTTTTCATTGTTTCTTTATCAAGTTCTTTTAAATGGTCTAATTCTAAGTGATAAACACCAAGTTCTAAAGAACGAACTGCCTTTAATAACGATTGTTCTAAGTTACGTCCGATTGACATAACCTCACCAGTTGCCTTCATCTGTGTTCCAAGCGTTCTGTTCGCTGATTCAAACTTATCAAATGGCCAACGTGGAATTTTTGAAACGACATAGTCTAATGCTGGCTCGAAGCAAGCGTATGTTTTTTGCGTTACTGGGTTTATAATTTCATCTAATGTTAAGCCAACTGCAATTTTCGCTGCTAATTTTGCAATTGGATAGCCAGTTGCTTTAGATGCTAGTGCAGATGAACGACTTACACGTGGGTTCACTTCGATTACATAGTATTGGAAGCTATGTGGATCTAGTGCAAGCTGAACGTTACATCCACCTTCAATTCCTAGTGCACGAATAATTCGTAATGAAGTGTTACGTAACATTTGGTATTCACGGTCACTTAATGTTTGGCTCGGTGCTACAACGATTGAATCACCTGTGTGAACCCCAACTGGATCGATATTTTCCATATTACATACTACAATCGCGTTATCATTCGAATCACGCATTACTTCATATTCAATTTCCTTACAACCGGCAATGCTCTTTTCTAATAAACATTGTGTTACTGGACTATGTTTCAATCCGCCTGATACGATTTCAATTAGTTCTTCTTCATTACTACAGATTCCACCACCTGTTCCTCCCATTGTAAATGCTGGGCGAACAATAACTGGATAACCAATTTCTTTTACAAATTCATGTGCTTCTTCCAGCGTATGAATAATCGTGCTAGATGGAATTGGTTCATTTAAATCCTGCATTAATGTACGGAATAAATCACGATCCTCCGCTTGCTCGATTGCTGATAATTTTGTTCCTAAAATTTCAACTCCACACTCTTCAAGTATGCCTGATTTCGCAAGTTCAACAGCCATATTTAAGCCTGTTTGACCACCTAATGTTGGTAAGATTGCATCTGGACGTTCTTTACGAATAATGCGGCTTACGAATTCTAATGTTAATGGCTCGATATATACTTTATCTGCTGTTGCAGTATCTGTCATAATTGTTGCTGGGTTAGAGTTAACAAGGATTACTTTGTAACCTTCTTCTCTAAGAGATTGACAAGCTTGTGTACCAGAGTAATCAAACTCTGCTGCTTGCCCAATTACAATTGGTCCTGATCCGATTACTAAAATTGTGTTAATGTCTAGGCGTTTTGGCATAACTCTTCCCCTTCTTTCTTGAAGTTTTCGATCATTGCTAAGAAATCTTCGAATAAATCATTTGCATCTTCTGGTCCTGCAGAAGCTTCTGGATGGTATTGTACTGTAAATGCTGGGAACTTCGTATGACAAAGACCTTCTACTGTTCCATCGTTTAAAGCAACATGTGTAATTTCAAGGTCTGTATTTTCAACTGATTCTTCTTCTACTGCGTAACCATGGTTTTGAGATGTAATTGCTACTTTTCCAGTTGCAAGATTTTTTACTGGATGATTTAAACCACGGTGACCAAATTTCAACTTACTTGTATTTGCACCTGATGCTAGAGCGAATAACTGATGTCCTAGGCAAATTCCGAATAAAGGAACTTTACCGATAATGTCTTTTAACATTTCAATTGCTTCTGGTACATCTTTCGGGTCTCCAGGTCCATTACTTAACATAATTCCATCTGGACTAAGGCGTAAAATCTCTTCTGCTGTTGTGTTGTAAGGAACTACAATTACATCACAGTCACGCTTATTTAATTCTCGTAAAATACCATGTTTCATACCGAAGTCTACTAGTACAACTCGGTGGCCACGACCTGGGCTTGGGTATGGATCTTTCGTTGATACGCGTTTTACATGATCTGTAAATACTGTCGCTTTTAATTGGCTCACAATGTACTCTACATCTGCCTCCATGTTACAAAGGCGTCCGCGTAATGTACCGTATTGACGAATTTTTCTCGTTAATTTTCTCGTATCAATTCCTGCTAATCCTGGGATGTTTCTTTCTTTTAAGTAATCATTTAACGAAATTTCATTACGGAAATTTGATGGGTGATCACAAATTTCGTTTACGATTAAACCATTTACAGATGGGTGAATCGATTCAAAATCGTCACGGTTAATGCCGTAGTTTCCGATTAATGGGTACGTGAATGTTACGATTTGACCGCAATATGATGGATCAGATAAT
Source organism: Bacillus sp. FG16 (assembly GCF_057809515.1). Taxonomy (NCBI): domain Bacteria; kingdom Bacillati; phylum Bacillota; class Bacilli; order Caryophanales; family Bacillaceae; genus Bacillus; species Bacillus sp. FG16. The sequence goes on along the minus strand of NZ_JBMDKC010000002.1, from coordinate 38,295 downwards.
GTTTCTTGATATCCAGTCATTCCTGTTGTAAATACAACCTCACCTGACTTTTCGATTTCGCCTCCGAAACCTGTTCCAATTAATACTGTTCCATCTTCTAAGATAAGTTGTCTTTTCATACTAATGCACTCTCCTTTTGCCATGCGATCTTACCACCAACGATTGTCATTACCGGCCATCCTTGGCATTTCCAACCTGCGAATGGTGTATTTTTTCCTTTTGATAAGAATGTTGTTGGATCAATCTCTTCTTCTTGTTCTAAATCAATGATTGTAATATCAGCTGCTCTACCTTCTTTTAGGCGACCTGCTTCTAAGCCGAATGTATCAGCTGGCTTTTCTGTTAAGAATTGAATTAACTGTTCTAGCGTAATAACTCCCTTTTTCACAAGGTTTGTGTATAGAAGCGGGAATGCTGTTTCAAAACCAGTAATTCCGAATGGTGCTCTTTCAATTCCTTGTGCTTTCTCTTCCGCTGTATGCGGTGCATGGTCAGTTGCAATCATATCGATTGTTCCATCTAATAAACCTTCAATTAATGCTGCATGGTCTTCTTTCCCACGAAGCGGTGGGTTCATTTTAAAATTAGGATCAGCTGATGGGATATCATCTTCACATAATACTAAGTGATGCGGTGTTACTTCTGCTGTTACTTTAATTCCAGCGCGTTTCGCATCACGGATTACACGTACAGAACCTTTCGTACTTACGTGACATACGTGATAGTGACAATCTGCTGCTTCAGCAAGCAATATATCCCTTGCAATATGTACAGATTCACATACTGATGGGATACCGTTTAATCCGTGTTTCTCAGAAAACTTCCCTTCATGTACACAACCTTTATTAATAAGCGTATTCTCTTCACAGTGCGCAACTACTGCCATATTTAATTTTGCTGCACGTTTCATAGCCGCTAACATCATGCTCGCATCTTGTACGCCTACGCCGTCATCTGTGAAAGCAAATGCTCCAAGTTCTTTTAATGTTTCGAAATCTGTCATTTCAGAACCAGCTTGACGTACTGTAATTGCTCCGTATGGTAGTACGTTAACATGAGCTTTTTCTTTAATACGTTTTTGCAAGTCTTCCATATGTTCCCTGCAATCTGGTACTGGGCGTGTATTTGGCATTGCGCAAATTGTAGTGAATCCACCTTTTGCCGCTGCTAGTGTACCTGTTTCAATTGTTTCTTTATGTTCACCACCTGGCTCACGAAGATGTACGTGTACATCTACTAATCCAGGTGCGATTAACTTTCCGTTCACATCGATTACTTCAGCATTATCTGCCGTAATATTTTCTGCTACCTTAGCGATTTTACCGTCTTGTACGAGAAGATCTGTTGCTACGATTTTTCCTTCTTCATTCATATAACGACCATTTTTAAACAAATAATTCATGTTTCATTCCTCCTAATACATTTGGTAAGGCGCGTTTTAGTACAGCCATTCTTACGTAAACTCCATTTTCCATTTGTTTAAATATGCGTGAACGCTCACACTCAACAAGTTCACTTGCAATTTCAACATCACGGTTTACTGGAGCTGGATGCATAATAATGCTTCCTTCTTTCATACGTTTTTCTCTTTCCACTGTTAATCCATGTTTCTCATGATACTCTTTCATAATGTCTGTTTCATAATGATCATGACGTTCATGTTGTACACGCAGTAACATCAATACATCCACTTCTGGAACAAGTTCATCTAATGGTTTGTATGTTCCAAATGTGTTGTCTTCATCTTTCCACTCTTCTGGACTTGCAAAGTAAATTGTTGCACCAAGCTTCGTTAATGCTTCTGCATTAGAACGTGCTACTCGGCTATGACGAACATCTCCTACTATTGCAATCTTCAAACCTTCAAATCTTCCAAACTCTTGTTGAATTGTAAGAAGGTCGAGTAGGCACTGCGTTGGGTGGTTTCCACATCCATCTCCAGCATTTAAGATCGGGATATTCACCTGATCTTTTAGTTCATCGAAGTAGCGATCTTGCTCATGGCGGATGACCACTGCTTTTGTTCCGATTGATTCCAGTGTTCTTATCGTGTCGTATAAAGTTTCTCCTTTTTGTACGCTAGATGCATCAGCTGAAAAGTTTAAAACATCTAGTCCTAATCTCTTCTCAGCAACTTCAAAGCTAAATCTCGTTCTCGTACTATTCTCAAAGAACAAGTTTGCAACAAAAGTTTGCTCTGTCGTTTTGCTCTCTTTTCCATTCGCAAAATCTTCTGCGTCTTTTAGGATTTCTGAAATTTCTACTTCCGATAATTCACTCATCGTTAACAAATGGCTCATCGTCATCCCTCATCTTTCTGATTTTTATGTTACCACTTTTGTATATTTATAACAACCTTTGTATAAAAATACCCTAGTCATGTAAGACTAGGGTGCAAGGAAGAAGCCACCCTTTTCTGTCTCACAGGACTGAATTAAAAGGTTATTATTATGAAGCAATCTGCTTAGGTTGTTTTATTTGTTTCGTTTCCGGTAGTAGTAGATTTAACAGTACACCTACAATTGCTGCTAGTGCCATTCCTTCTACTTGGAACGATTCCCCTACGTGAAGTACCGCTCCACCAATACCGATTACTAGTATTACTGATGCAATCATTAAGTTTCGTTTGTCACTTAAATCTGTTTTATCATCTACCATCATGCGTAATCCGCTTGATGCAATTACACCGAATAGTAAGATTGATACACCACCCATAACTGGTGTTGGGATCGAATGTATCAGTGCAGAAACCTTACCGATAAATCCGAACATGATTGCGAACACTGCTGAACCGATGAATAAGTATACACTGTATGCTCTCGTAATTGCTAGCACACCGATGTTTTCACCATACGTTGTATTCGGTGGTCCACCGATAAGTGATGCGATTAATGTTGCTACTCCATCACCGAAGATTGAACGGTGTAAACCTGGTTTTTCAATTAAATCTCTTTTAATAACATTTCCTAGTACAATTTGATGTCCGATATGTTCTGATATTGTTACTAGTGCAACTGGTACCATCAAGAGTACAATCTTCCATGAAAACTCTGGTGTGTATGTTACAAATGGTACTGTGAAATCTGGTACAACAAACCATTTCGCCTCAGCTACCGGCTTTAAGTCGACTAGCCCTTGGAAGTAAGCGAAGATATATCCGCCGATAATGCCAAGTAACACTGGTATGATACTGAAAAATCCTCTTCCGAATATCGAGCAGATAATTGTAATTGCTAATGTTACTAATGCTACTGAAAAGTGTGTAAAGCTATATTTGCCATCCGCACCGTTCATCGCCATGTTAACTGCTGTATGTGCTAAAGCTAGACCGATTACCATTACTACTGGACCAACTACGATTGGTGGTAGTAATTTCATAATCCACTCTGATCCTGATTTCTTAATTCCGAGTGAGATTAAGATGTACACAAGCCCTGCTAGCAAACCGCCAAGCATTGCTGCTCCCGGTCCACCTGCCGTTTTCGCTGTTATAATCGGTGCGATAAAGGCGAATGATGATCCTAGATAGGCAGGTACTTGACCTTTCGTTATAAGAAGAAACGCTAGCGTTCCTAATCCACTTGATATTAATGCTACTGATGGATTCAATCCTGTTAAAAACGGAACAAGCACTGTTGATCCAAACATCGCGAACAAATGTTGTATACTTAAAAATAACCATTTTCCCGGTTTCGGTACTTCATTAACGTCTAACACTGGCTTTTGTTCCATTGTTACATCCTCCTTCAGTTTAAATCTTTGCAATAAAAAAACTCTTTGTGCCTGTGCACAAAGAGTCCTACACTTTCGTATGCCAAATTTGACATATGAAAGCCAAGACCCTTTGGCAGCCTCACAGGACTACATTTAAAAGGGCTTTACTCATCGTATATGCTTACTCGATCTTGTTGATCTGTCTCTTGCAAATCAACTTCGATACGCTCTTCACTTGATGTTGGAATGTTTTTTCCTACATAATCAGCGCGAATTGGTAGTTCACGATGACCTCTATCAACAAGAACCGCTAGTTGGATTTGAGATGGTCTACCTAAATCCATAAGAGCATCCATTGCTGCTCGAACTGTTCTTCCTGTATATAATACGTCATCCACAAGGATAACTTTTTTCTTCGTAATATCTACAGGGATATCAGAACCTTTTACAAGTGGTTCTTTATTTTTCGATTGTAGTGTTAAATCATCACGATATAACGTAATGTCTAACTCTCCAACTTCCATTTCTTTTCCTTCAATTTGACCAATTCGTTCTGCCAAACGTTGTGCAATAAAAATTCCACGAGTTTTAATTCCGACAAGAACACAATTATCGACACCTTTATTTCGTTCCACGATTTCATGACTAATTCGTGTTAAAGCGCGGCGAATCATTTGGTCATCTAAAACGACAGCTTTCTCTTGCATGCTCTACACCTCCAAGCTTTTTTTCTTGCGTGAGAGTAATGGTATAAAAAAAGTCCTCTCAGCGTGTGCGAGAGGACTTTTGAAAAAAGGGTACAGCATACCCTAAGTATTTCAAACCGTTACCTTCTCAACCTCACGGGGCTGTGTTAAAGGATCATTATTTAACTGTTGTCAGTATCTCAGTTTTCTTATGATTTGTCAATACTATTTCCGTAAAATATTTAATGCTTCTTCAAATACTTCTGGAATCGGTGCCTCAAACTGAATATATTCACCAGTACGAGGATGATCAAAGCCTAAAATACCCGCATGAAGTGCTTGCCCATTCATATCTAACGTTTTCTTCGGACCATACTTCGGATCTCCCGCAAGTGGATAGCCAATATATTTCATATGAACACGAATCTGGTGCGTACGTCCCGTTTCTAAGCGACATTCTACAAGTGTAAAGTCTTTAAAACGATCTAACACTTGGAAGTGCGTAACAGCGTTTTTACCATTTTCATCAACTGTCATACTTTGACGCTCTTTCTTATCACGAGCAATCGGAGCATCTATCGTTCCCTTATCATGCGGAATCACACCGTGTACAATCGCTTTGTAACGTCTCGTTACTGTTTTGGCTACAAGCTGATTTACAAGCGATTCATGTGCCATATCATTCTTAGCAACCATTAATAATCCAGATGTATCTTTATCAATACGATGCACGATACCCGGACGCATTACACCGTTAATGCCTGATAGATCTGTACAATGGTGCATAAGGCCGTTTACAAGTGTACCACTTGTATGCCCTGGTGCTGGATGTACAACCATACCGCGTGGTTTATTTACAACAAGCACATCTGCATCTTCATAATAAATTTCTAAATTTAAATCCTCTGGTTGAATATCTAACTCTTCCGGCTCAGGAATCGTTACTGTAATTTCATCTTCTTCTTTTACTTTATAATTCACTTTTACTGCTTTCCCGTTTACCGTCACAACATCATCTTTAATCCATTGCTGTACTTGTGAACGTGACCATTCGTTATTTATTCCTGCAACGAATTTATCAATTCGCTCATTTTTTTGCTCTTCTGCAACTGTTACTTGTACTACTTCACTCATTCAATTACTCCTTCGCTTTCTTGCCTTCTAATAATGTTTGAATAATAATTAATACAACACCAATACATAATGCTGAATCAGCTATATTGAATACTGGATAGTTGTACGAGAAAATATACACGTGAATGAAATCCACTACTTCTTGTCTAAATACACGATCAATAAAGTTACCAATTGCCCCGCCCAAAATTAGGCCTAACGAAATACCTAGAAGCTTGTCTGTTTTCGCATACTTTTTCATATAAAATACGATAAACACTACAAAAACAACTGTAATAATGTAGAAGAACCACATTTTATTTTCTAAAATACCCCAAGCAGCGCCTCTATTTCGATGTGATGTTATGTATAATACATTGTCGATAATCGGAATACTCGTACCCAATTCCATGTTCTTTACAATTAACCACTTCGATATTTGATCGATAGCAATGACAAATAACGCTATTACATAATATATCATTTTCATTTCCCCCACAAAGACAGTGTACCTCAAAATTTTAGCATAGCTGCTACCTTTTCACAATGAACCTTTATAGAAGAATAAAATAAATTAAAAAAAGGTAATATAATATCGTTGTGCGTATTCATACATTTACCTTTTCATAGAAGAATTCATGAATCGTACGGGCAGTCGGCATTGTCTTCATTTGCTTTGTCGAAATTAATCTCCCCGTCTCTTCACAAATACCATACATGTCTATTTCCATTTTAAATAATGCGCGTTCTACATCCTTTAAATCCTCTTTTATATCATGTAATAGCAATTTTTTCTTTATCTCTTCCTTAATTTCATATCCAAGCTCTTGGCTGAACTCGACATCATATTTGTGCATTACTTCTTTAGCTAGTCTCTCTTGCAACTCTTTTCTCATCAATTGCAATTCTTCTTTTATTTCCATGTAAATTTCATTCACGTGTACATTCCTCCTAGCTGTAATGTACAGTTAGTGTGTCCGAAATTTATTTGCTTACCTCACACACATTTTTCCTTCACAGGAAAGAGCCTGAAAGTTATTTTGATATATCATCAAAATAAAAAAACTGACTGCATGAATAGCAGTCAGTTTTTTTATTATTTTACATAGTTTTCTTTAACAACTGTTGCACAACGCTCACATAATGTTTCATGTTCAGCATCTTTACCAATTGTTTCTGAAACTACCCAACAACGTTCACATGTTTCACCAGTTGCTTGAGCAACAACAACCGCTGTATGTTCATACTTCGGTGCATCTGCTGGCGCTTCTTCCATCATACCACCAAGTTTATACTCAGAAACGATGAATAATTGCTTTAAGTCTTCGCTAATAGACTCTAACATAGCTTTCATTTCTGCAGTTGGATATAGCGTAATGCTTGCATTTAATGACTTACCGATTACTTTTTCATTACGAGCTACTTCTAGTGCTTTTAACACGTCATCACGTAATGTCATAAATGCATCCCATTTTGTTTTTAATGCTTCCGCGTCATCTAATTGTACAGCTTCTGGCATATCAGTTAATTGTACACTTTCTTCTGTTACGCCTGGAATGTATGGCCATACTTCATCAGCTGTATGCGGTAAGATTGGTGTTACAAGTTTCGTTAACGCAACAAGAACATCATATAATACAGTTTGAATTGCACGACGATCTTCGTGGTTTGCACCTTCAATGTATAAAATGTCTTTTGCAAAGTCTAAGTAGAATGAGCTTAAATCAATTGTACAGAAGTTATGAATTGCATGATACACAGCAGCGAAGTCGTATGTCTCATATGCTTCTTTAACTTTTGTAATTAAGTCATTTAATTTCACTAACATGTAACGATCTACTTCACGAAGTTCAGCTACAGCTACTGCATTTTCACTTGGCTTAAAGTCGTCTAAGTTTCCTAATAAGAAACGGAATGTGTTACGGATTTTACGATACACTTCTGCTACTTGTTTTAAAATATCATCTGAAATACGTACGTCAGATTGATAGTCAACAGAAGATACCCATAAGCGTAAAATATCTCCGCCTAATTGATCCATAATTTTCTTCGGTACGACGATGTTTCCAATCGACTTACTCATTTTACGCCCTTCACCATCTAGTACGAAACCGTGACTTAATACGCCTTTATATGGAGCTTTACCTGTTACAGCAACTGCTGTTGATAATGAAGAGTTAAACCAACCACGATACTGGTCAGATCCTTCTAAATATAAATCAGCTGGACGCTGTAAATCTTCGCGCTCTTCTAATACCGCTTGGTGAGAAGAACCTGAATCGAACCATACATCCATGATGTCTGTTTCTTTACGGAATTCGCCATTTGGGCTACCTAGATGTGTAAATCCTTCTGGTAATAGATCTTTCGCTTCACGCTCGAACCATACGTTTGAACCGTGTTCACGGAATAAATCTGCTACATGGTTAATTGTTTCATCCGTAATAATTGGATCACCATTCTCAGCATAGAATACCGGAATTGGCACACCCCATGCACGCTGACGAGAAATACACCAGTCACCACGGTCACGAACCATATTATGAAGACGAGTTTCTCCCCATGCTGGTACCCATTTTGTTTCCGCTACAGCTTCTATTAATTCTTTACGGAATGCTTCAATAGATGCAAACCACTGTGCTGTCGCACGGAAAATAATTGGTTTTTTCGTTCTCCAATCATGTGGGTATGAATGCGTAATGAATGTTAGTTTCAGTAAAGCGCCTACTTCTTCTAATTTTTCTGTAATTGGCTTGTTAGCTTTATCATAGAATAAGCCTTCAAATCCAGGTGCTTCATTTGTTAATACACCTTTATCATCAACTGGGCAAAGTACTTCTAATCCATACTTTTTACCAACAATGAAGTCATCTTCCCCATGTCCTGGTGCTGTATGAACACAACCTGTACCTGCATCTGTTGTTACATGATCTCCTAGCATAACTAATGAATCACGATCGTAGAATGGATGTTTTGCAACTGTGTACTCAAGTTCGCTACCTTTTACTGTCTTCACAACTTCAGCATTTTCCCACTCTAACGTTTTTGCAACTGTCTCAAACAGCTCAGAAGCAATAATATATTTCTCATCATTTACTTTTACAATGCTATATTCAAGCTCTGGGTGAACAGAAATACCTAAGTTTGCAGGTAATGTCCAAGGTGTCGTTGTCCAAATGATGTACTTTTCATCACCTTCTAATACGTTCTTTCCGTCTTTTACAGGGAATGCTACGTAAATAGATGCTGATTTTTTATCTTGGTATTCAATTTCAGCTTCTGCTAAAGCAGATTCACTCGTTGGAGACCAGTAAACTGGTTTTTGACCTTTATAGATATAACCTTTTTTCGCCATGTCACCAAACACTTTAATTTGTTGTGCTTCATAAGCTGGCTCTAAAGTAATATATGGATTATCCCAATCTGCACGTACACCTAGACGCTTAAATTGTTCACGTTGACGTTCTACTTGTTCATATGCATACTCTGCACATAACTTACGGAACTCAGCAACTGTCATTTCTTTACGTTTTACACCTTTATTTGTTAAAGCTTGTTCAATTGGTAAACCGTGCGTATCCCATCCTGGAACATATGGCGCACTAAAACCAGTCATTGATTTATAACGAACAATAAAGTCTTTTAATACTTTATTTAATGCATGTCCCATATGAATGTCACCATTCGCATATGGAGGTCCATCATGCAATACAAATAAAGGACGACCTTTTGTATGTTCTTGTACTTTTTCGTAAATATTCATTTCAGCCCATTTTTCTTGCATTGCAGGCTCACGTTTTGGTAAATTCCCACGCATTGGGAACTCTGTTTTCGGCATCAGTAATGTATTTTTGTACTCCATGCTCAATTCCTCCTTACATGTATAAAAGAAATACTTAAAAAACGGAATAAAAAAGAGACTTTCTCATCCCAAAAAGGGACGAGAAAGTCTCCCGCGGTACCACCCTAGTAGATTTTATACATATGTATAGAATCCTCTTATATTCTTAACGCGAATACACGCCTACGCTTACTCTATTTGTTCAGCGCGGAACTCCAGGGTGATATTCCCACTATCTCCTTATCCTGAGCTTACACCATCCTCAGTTCGCTATATAAGGTTTGAAAAGGTACTTATCCCTATCTTCGTTTTTCTTAATAAATATGTTGTTTAAAATTATATGTAATAATGAGAAAAACGTCAAGCTTACACTGTTTCTTCTTTCTTCAACAGTTCATCTACTTCGTCTTCTAACTCAATTAGTTTATCCCAATCATCGTTGTTTAACATTTCAAGCTGTGTTTCTAATAACATACGGAAACGAGTTCGGAATACTTTCGCTTGTTTCTTTAGCTCTTCAATATCAAAAGCAACTTTTCTTGATTTTACTAATGCTTCGTTAATAATACGATCTGCATTCTTTTCAGCTTCACGCACAATTAATTTCGCTTCTTTTTGCGCATTACGTTTTACTTCTTCCGCTGCTTCTTGTGCAACAACGATAGATTTGTTTAACGTATCTTCAATATTAGAGAAATGATCTAACTTCCCTTCTAACTGCGCAACTTTTTCTTCTAAAGCTTTTTTCTCACGAATGACCAATTCATAATCTTTGATAATTTGATCAAGAAACTCATTTACTTGATCTTCATCATAGCCACGGAATCCGCGACCAAATTCTTTGTTATGAATATCTAATGGTGTTAACGGCACAACGCCACCTCCAAGTAGTTATCTAAATTTCCTCTTTCAATTATATCTTTTCTTCGACAAAATAGGAGGATTTCCTTCTAAAAAACCAATCATTTTAGTATACCATACAAAATTCTCCATTTGTCGCGTTTTGTTCTACCTTCTACAGAAAATAATTTGCTTCGTCCATATCCTCTAACAGAAAAAACATCTCCTGGATAACATTCATAAGAAGTTTGCTCCACTGTTTTCCAATTGACTTTTACTAAACCATTTTTTATGAAAGGTTGTACTTTCTGTCTAGATAAATGTAACATTTCAGCTAACATAACATCTAAACGAAGTGAAGAAACCGTTCCAGATTTCTCCCCCCACGTTTCATGTATCTGTAGAATTTGTTCTCCTTGCACTGACACTAAAGAGACTTTTACTTTCCCTATTGATTGTAAGTTCATCTCAATATACGATACGATTTCTTTCGCAACTACAATTTGGGCACGATTTTCTTGCAGCAAAATATCACCACATTTTTCTCTCGTTAAACCAAGTGACATAAATGTACCTAATATTTGCCTATGTTCTAGCGTATAAAACTTGGAAGGATAGTCAATTTCTAATACTTCTACTTGAAATTCTTCTTCATTTAATTCTAGATAGTCTGGATAAATGAGTGCTCTTTTACGCTCTGCATTAGGCGTTGCACCACCAAATTGCACAGCAACATCTCCTTGTCCAATTACCATAGAAACAATTTGTTGCTGTCTTGGATCAAGGAAGTCTGTTAATTTCACTTGATGGTACTCCGCCGTTCGCTTCCACTCTAGCACTTTATCTACAAAGACCTCTTCATCAGGCCTAAAATGTTCGTAAATGCTCATGTATTTAACCTCTTACTATAAGAAATAGCTGAACAAACTGAACAAACCACTTTTAGCAAGTTTTAACGCAAAAATCGCAACGAGTGGAGAAATATCAATCATACCAAGCGGCGGAATAAATCTGCGGAATGGTTCTAAATACGGTTCACAAATTCGCGCCAAGAACTCTCCAAAAGATGATTCCTTTGCACCAGGAAACCATGATAGGAGAATGTAAATAATCAGTGCCCACGAGTAAATCTCGATAGCAGAACTTAACACCATTAAAACTGTTGTCATGGCGTATTACCACCTCTTTATATTTGTTTCTTCTTCTTCACCGAATAACTCTGAAATTGCACCAACAATATCTACATTTTCAGGTGTACACATAAATGTTTTCGGTCCTATTTTTTGAATGTCCCCGCCTATAGCGTATACAGTACCACTTAAAAAGTCAACGATACGTACCGCTTGATCAGTAGACATTCTCTGCAAATTAATTACAACAGCTCGTCTACCTTTTAAGTGGTCCGCAATCCCTTGTGCTTCCGAATATGTGCGTGGTTCTAATAAAACAACTTTTGAAGATTGTTTTGCTGTTTCAATACTCACAACATTTTGCTTCGGTTGCGCTTTCGGAAACGTAACATCTTGTTGTTCTGGTGGATCTTGCTGCTTTTTCATGTCTGTTTGCTCCTTTTCATAACCATATTGAGCTGCCTCTTTTTCTTCCGGTGTATCAAAAAAGAAGTATTTTACTTTTGACCAACTCATAATAAGATTCTCCTTCCTTTTACGCTTTTCCTACTAAAATCGTTCCCAAACGAATATATGTAGCCCCTTCTTCAATTGCAATCGTGTAATCGTTGGACATTCCCATTGATAATTCTTTACATGGCGCATGTAATAACTCTAGCTCCTGCACCTCTGTTTGTAGCATACGTAATTCCTTAAAACAGCGTCTGATTTCTTCCTCTTCTTCTGTAAATGGAGCCATCGTCATTAGTCCAACCACTTCAATTTTATCGAATTCTTGCAAACTTTGAATAAAAGAAACAACCTCTTCTATTGCCAATCCTTGCTTCGATTCTTCAGATGAGGTTTTCACTTGAATAAAGCATTTCACTTTCTTATCAGCACGTTTCTGAATTTCTTTCGCCAGGGAAAGACGATCTAACGAATGTAAATAATCAATTTCATTAATAATTTCTTTTACTTTTCTCGTTTGTAATGAGCCAATAAAGTGCCAATTAACTTTTGAACCGAAATGCTCATATTTCTGTAAGAAACCTTCATTTCTATTTTCACCTAAATCGATAATTCCAGTTTCAATTACTTCGTTTGTTTTTTCAATCCCTACAGTTTTTGTAACTGCAATAAGTTTAACATCTTGCAACGAACGTCCAGCTCGAGCGCAAGATTCTTTAATAGCTTCGTTTACAATTACTAAATTTTCTTGTACTGTCACTTGCTTCCTTCCTCCTTAAAACCTATGAAACTCAACATTCTTCCTGTCTTACCTTGATCACGACGATGAGAGAAAAATAGTTGCTCTTCACAGCTTGTACAAAGAGATGACATTACAATATGCTCTTCTTTTATGCCTGCTTGTACGCATAATATACGATTAATTTCTTTTAAATTAATTGCGTACTGCCCGTCAGAAATTTTTTGATGAGGAACAGCACCGTTAATTACTTTCTGTGCTGCTGTTAATACACGATCATCCACAACATAACAACAAGATCCGATCGACGGCCCAATTGCAACATGAATTTCATCACTTGAAATACCTTCTGCATTCCACTTTTGAATCATTTCCTTTGCAATCTCTTGTACAGTGCCTTTCCATCCAGCATGCGCAAGTCCTATCATACCATGTGATGGTGCATAAAAATAGAGCGGAACACAATCCGCGTAACAAGACGTTAACAGAACATCTTCATTACTCGTATAAATGCCATCTGTTTTTGAAATGCCGTCCTCATATGAATAGACGCCACTTCCCTTTTCCTGTTGCCCTACTTTTTCAACATGATGATCATGAACTTGTTCAGAGCAAACCCAGTTTTCTAATGGTTTTTGTAACTTATTTGCTAAAATGCGTCTGTTTTCATGAACGTTCTCCACGATATCATTCACATGTAATCCTAAATTCATCGCATGAAAGGAGCCCGTACTTATCCCACCATCTTTTGTCGTAAATCCAGCAGTAATGTTTCCAAGTTCTTTCCACGCTTGTAAATACAGTATACCGTCCACATATTTAAATGGTTCTCTCATAATAAAGCGGCTCCTTTTAATTAAAATAACAGAAAAAGCATGGTACTTCCTGTCTATTTTACCATACTTTTATTTTTTCATAATCCTAACAGAAAAAAAAGAGGAATTTGTAATATTCTTTATGAAATTGTCGGTGTTTGTATTGATTCTGTTACAGTATTAACAGGATCTACTCTTACAAGTATGACATCCTCCCCAATTTTCACAATTTCCTTCCAAGGAATTACAATTTCAACATCTTTTCCAAAAATACCCAGCATACGTGTCTGTTTGGAAATAATAACAGAACAAACTTTCCCTGTGTTCATATCAATTTCAATATCTCCAATATTCCCAATCCTTTTTCCATCTGAAATATTTATAACATCCTTCATCTGTAACTCTGAAATTCGTATCACCATTTTTATCCTCTCCCTTATATGACGAATTGGAAGCTGTTTCTCATATTTACAGGAACCCACCTATACGAAACACCATGCTAGTTTCATTATATGAACACTAATCCCCTACTATGAGCACAAACCATATTACATATAAAAAGGTCTCACCATAATTGGTGAGACCTTATCCTTGAATCGTTTTATTCATTTGTTTAATAGCTGACTTCTCTAAACGTGATACTTGCGCTTGGGAAATCCCAATTTCTTCTGCAACTTCCATCTGTGTCTTTCCTTGGAAGAAACGTTTTCTAATAATCATTTTCTCTCGATCATTTAAACGCTTCATTCCTTCTTTCAACGCTAGTTCTTCAACCCACTGCTCGTCCTTTTGTTTTTCATCACTTAACTGATCCATAACAAAGATAGGATCTCCCCCATCATTATAAATCGGTTCAAATAATGAAACTGGATCTTGAATCGCGTCTAATGCAAAAACAATTTCTTCATGAGTCACTTCAAGCACTTTTGCAATATCCATTGCTGTTGGTTCTTTTGAATTTTCTGCAATCAATTTCTCTCTAACTTGTAACGCTTTATACGCAATATCTCGTAATGATCGAGATACGCGAATCGGGTTGTTATCACGCAAATATCTGCGTATTTCCCCAATAATCATCGGCACAGCATACGTTGAAAATTTTACATTTTGGCCTAAATCAAAATTATCAATGGATTTCATAAGTCCGATGCAACCAACTTGAAATAAATCGTCAACATATTCTCCTCTGTTATTAAATCTTTGGATGACGCTCAGTACAAGACGTAAGTTTCCATTCACTAATTTCTCTCTTGCGCTTATCTCTCCACTTTGCATTTCACGAAATAATTTACGCATTTCATCATTTTTTAGTACGGGAAGTTTAGCTGTATCAACACCGCAAATTTCTACTTTGTTTCTCGTCAAAGTGTTCCCTCCTATCGGGAGTTGCTGTACAGTGTAAAGTATTTCCTTTGAAGGGGATTTTATGCATACGGTTTTCTCTTCATTTTTCATTTTCGTTATCTCTTCCCATACAACGAAAGAGAATAAGACCAGCCTAGATAACGGCTGGTCTTATTCTTTACACCATTTTATTAAATTCTTTTCGTAATCTTTTTATGATTCTTTTTTCTAAACGTGAAATGTATGACTGTGAAATCCCAAGCATATCCGCCACATCTTTTTGCGTCTTTTCCTCTTCTCCAGCAAGCCCAAACCGAAGTTCCATAATTTGTTTTTCACGATCATTTAATTGGTGTAATGCTTTCATTAAAAGGTGACGATCTACAGTAGCTTCTAAATCTTTTGTAATAATATCATCATCTGTACCTAACACGTCAGACAACAACAGTTCATTCCCATCCCAATCAATGTTTAGCGGTTCATCAAAAGAAACTTCCGAACGATTTTTGTTATTCCGACGTAAGTGCATTAAAATTTCATTTTCTATACAACGCGATGCATATGTTGCTAATTTTATTTTCTTTTCTGGATTAAATGTATTTACCGCTTTAATAAGGCCGATTGTTCCTATACTAATTAAATCTTCAATATTTATCCCTGTATTTTCAAACTTTCTTGCTATATATACAACGAGCCTTAAGTTACGTTCAATAAGTAATGACCTTGCTGCCTGATCTCCTTTTGGCAATTTATTCAAAAGAACTTCCTCTTCTTCTTTCGTTAACGGTGGTGGCAACGCTTCACTTCCACCAATATAATAAATTTCATCGGTCTTAATTCCTAATTTCAGCAATACTTTATACCAAAGGTATACTAAATAAAATTTTAATTTCATCATATTATCCCGCCTCTCATTATTAAGCGATCACCATTTTTTGTGAAATCAACATTTTTGGATGCACAATACATTGATACTCCCCATTAGTAGACAGTTGTTGTGTATTTAATCCAATTAATACTTTGTTTACAACAATAGAACTACCTTCATGATCAACTTGCACACTGTCAGGCTTAATTGCCCACAAAAATTGACTTTCTACTCCTACTGCACGGAAAGGAATTAAACGTAATTTTGTCGCCCAACCAGAATCATTTTCTGGTATTTGAGGAATTTCTGTTTTGGAATAAATTTGTTCTGTTAACCAAGATGGTAAGCAATGTTCTAATGATGAAACATGCATAATCATAACGGGTGTTTTTGTTAATGGGTCGTAAAGTTGATTCCCACTGTCAATAAGACCTGCCAGTTCTAGTTCTTCCTCGGCCAATTGAATTTTTACTTTCACAATTTGGTCATAGTGTATTTTCGTGACCTCTACGCTTTCAATACGCTTTTTAGAAAAATAATAAATTACCGGAAAACCAAAAATAACAAATAACCAACTAATTGGATCGCCGTAAGAAATTGACTGAGATTGAACCAATCCATTTACCATTTCATTCGTTTGCAAAAAGAAATGAGTTCCAATTAATCCTCCGCCAACCATAAAGGTTACAAAGTAAAAAGTAAAAACAGTTTGTGCATAATTTCTAAATGTTGTAAACCCAAATGCTGTATACACAATAAGCAGCGAGTACAGTAGTTTCATAATTGGATGTGTCATCATAGAAGCAAAAGGAGTAAAGGCAAAAATAACAATAGTTGAACCTATAAATGCCCCTAACACAAGCCTCCATCTTTTGATCTTCTTTTTTAACACGGTAGCTGTTAATAAAAGCAAAAGAAAATCAATGCAGGCGTTTAACAACCAAACAACGTCGGCGTAAACAACCAAACAATTCACCTCTTTTTTCAAGTTGAGACTAGTATAATGCATATCCAATAGGAAAGTGTGTCAATTTGCGGAGGTGTTTTTTTGTTATTTTGTGATTTCTAGACAAAATCTGTCGGTAAAAAATAAAAGTACAAATTCATAGAATGATATACTCTTATTTTCACCAACAAAATATATTGAAATATACGAAATAAAAAAAGACCTGCTAAGCAGGTCTTTTCCATTTAAAAAACAAAAAAGGAGCATAAAAGCTCCTTTTTTTATCGTCTACGACGGTTACGTAAAAATGCTGGAATATCGATATCATCTGAATCTGAATGACGCTCATGTACAACTGGCTCTTCACGCTTCATTTCACGTTTTACTTCACGTTGTTTTGAAGGTTGAGCTACTGGTTGTTGCTGTTGTTGAGTGTGGTTCGCATTCGGACGAATAATTGGTTTTGGTGGTTGAGTTGCAATGCTATCATCAAAACCAGTTGCAATTACAGTTACAACGATATCATCTTTTAATCCTTCGTTAATAACAGAACCGAAGATCATATTTACTTCTGGATCTGAAGCTGAAGCTACGATATCTGCCGCTTCTTGTACTTCATATAAGCTTAAGTTAGCGCCACCCGTAATGTTCATGATAACACCTTGAGCTCCATCAATAGATGTTTCTAGTAATGGACTAGAAATCGCTTTTTTCGCTGCTTCTGCAGCACGATTTTCCCCGTTACCAGAACCAATACCCATTAAAGCAGAACCTCTATTAGACATAATTGTCTTTACGTCTGCAAAGTCTAAGTTAATTAAACCTGGCGTTGCAATTAAATCCGAAATACCTTGAACACCTTGACGTAATACGTTATCAGCTTCACGGAATGCTTCTAACATTGGCGTATTTTTATCAACAATCTCTAATAAGCGATCGTTTGGAATTACAATAAGAGTATCTACATTTTCTTTAAATGCTGCAATACCAGATGCTGCTTGCGTCGCACGCTTACGTCCTTCAAAAGTAAATGGACGTGTTACAACACCAACTGTTAAAGCACCTAATTCTTTTGCAACTTGAGCAACAACTGGAGCTGCACCAGTTCCAGTTCCACCGCCCATACCAGCAGTTACGAAGACCATATCTGCACCACGAAGTGCTTCTTGGATCTGTTCTTTACTTTCTTCTGCAGCTTTTTTCCCTACTTCAGGGTTTGCGCCTGCACCAAGTCCACGCGTTAATTTTCCACCAATTTGCATTTTCGTTTCAGCTTTTGATAGATTTAATGCTTGTGCATCAGTGTTCACAGCGATAAAGTCTACACCTTGTACACCGTGTTCAATCATACGGTTTACAGCATTGTTTCCGCCACCGCCGACACCGATAACTTTTATATTCGCTAATTGATCTTGAGTAGTATCAAACTCTAACATGTCGAAATCCCCCTAGAACCTCATTTTTCGTGTCCAATTTTAATCCCATAAATAACGGAATACACGTTTTACTTTTGACATCATGCGGTCATCATTTTGATTATTATTGTTTTGATTACGAGTTTTTTGTTTTGCAGGTTGCTGTTGTACCTGCGTTGGTGTTGGTGCTGGTGCTGGTACTGGTTCAAAATGCTCTTGCTTTTCCTGCACATTTTTCCCACGTAATTTAGCTTTTTGATAAGAATGTTTAATTAATCCAACTCCACTTGTATATTGGGGCTCACGCACACCAATATAATCAGGAGTTGCTACACGAACATTTTCATGTAAAATATCATATGCAAGATCAAGAACACCCGGCATAGAAGCAATTCCGCCAGTTAGTACATAACCAGAAGCCACTTGCTTTACTCCTAACTTACGCACTTCATCTTGAACAAACATTAAAATTTCCTCTACACGAGCCTCTATTATATCCGATAATTCCAACTGAGAATATTGTTCTGTTTGATCACTTCCCATAATAGGAACCGTAAACATCTCTTCTTCAGATGCTGTATCATAAAAAGCATGTCCATATTTCAACTTAATTTGATCTGCATTTTCTGTTGAAGTTTTCAACCCAATCGCAATATCCTTCGTTATATGGTCTCCACCTAATGGTAATACGCTCGTCGCTTGTAACTCTCCATCTTTAAAAATAGATAGAGTTGTAGATCCTCCCCCCATATCAACAAGGGCTACTCCTCTATTTTTTTCATCTGAAGATATAGCAACTGTTGCAGCCGCTAAAGGTTGAAGACAAATATCAACAATTTCAAGACCTGCTTTTTCTACACAACGAAGTAGGTTATGTAGTAAAGTTCTCGAGCCTGTAATAAGTGTACCTTCCATTTCTAATCTTACACCGATCATCCCGCGTGGATCGTTAATCTCGTCAAGACCGTCTACGATGAACTGTCGAGGTACCACATCAATAAACTCACGTTCTGGAGCAATTGACACAACTTGTGCTGCATCTAGAACGCGTAAGACATCTTCATTCCCGATTTCACGATCTTCATTTGAAACAGCGACTACTCCGTGACAAGGAAGTAGCTGTACCTGGTTTGCATTGACACCTACTACAACTTGCTCAATGTGGATTCCCACCATGCGCTCAGCTTGTTCAATTGCTTTTTTAATTGATCGAACAGTCTCGTCTATATCAACTATCGATCCCTTCTTTAAACCATTTGATTTTACATTTCCAACACCAATAATGTTTAAGCTGTCATTAACCATTTCACCAATGATGACTTTAACATTGGATGTACCGATGTCAAGACTAACATATATTTCATTGCTGTTCATTCTTTGGCACCTCCTTCTTTATTTATACCATACAACTCAATATATGGAACAACAATCGCAACTTTACTATTTATAAGAAAAATATTCAACGTCTTTATACGTTTCCCTTTTTTAACCCTATATTTTTCTTATTTTTATTTAGCATTTCAATTAAGAATATCGCAGTAAACTATAAATAACTGCTTATCTTGAAATAATTCTATTTCGAGTGTAAAGTTTACCGCCAAGTATAAGTCTACACTAAGATGTACTCATAGAAAAGTGAAACTTGTACCAATACTAGTATGAATCTAAGAATTTTTACATATTTTTCATCAAATGAACCATTCTTCTAAATTCGTATACATATAATAGAACATTCGTTTCGTTTTTTCTGCTATAAGCAACGAAAACTACCATTCTATTCTTTTTTTTCTTCCGCACCTAATTCTTTCGTATATGCACCTACTTCTAAGTCAATTAATACCTTCTTACCTGGATCAATTGTTTTTAAAATAAGTGGATAGGCTTCCATACGTTTTGCGAAATTTTGAATCGTAGTGCTCACTTCATAACCTTCATTCATATATAAAGTAAGATGATCTTCATTCGCATTCGTTGGTGAATAGCGAATCTCCGAAATAGATTTTAAAATAGCTGGTGTTAATTTTTCTAGTTCAGCGATTAACTCCTTCATTTTCTCTTCTTTAAAAGGTTCGAAAATCGGTGCTGCAACAGGAAGTTTTCCATTAGGTAGTACATCAAGCGTTTTTCCATTCTCTAATAACGGTTGTAATTTTCCCTCTTTATTTATATAACCAATCGTTAAATATTCTTCGATATGAATATCAATCTTGTTTGGAAAACGTTTTTTTACATTTACTGCTTTAATTTCTTTTCGCTTCGTTAAGTTTTCTTCAGCTTTATGTGCTGTCACTCGGAAATAACTTGTATCATATGTCACGCCTGAATCCTTCATTACTTGCTCATCCGTCATATAGTGATTTCCAAACACACTAATCTTTTTTATATTACTAAGCGGAGACCGAAAATAAATTAAAAAGAGCACTAATAAAAATAAAATTGATATGTATAAAATCAATCGATGATTAACATTTTTTTTGTTTTTTTTCTTTTGATTTTTCAATTTTGGTACACGATCTTGTAGTTTAATCACTTTACTATTATTCATGTACGATCCCCCTATGTAACATAAAGAACGGCATGTTCCTCATGCCGTTCTTATCTTCTTATTATAACATAAATGATAATGAGCGGAACGAATAACCGTTATCTTCCAATGATTTCTACTTCTGTGTGCATATCTACATCAAATTTATCCTTAATTGTATATTTTATTAATTCAATTAAAGACAATACATCTTGCGCTGAAGCTCCCCCGGTATTAACAATAAAATTGCCATGCATTTCAGAAATTTGAGCTCCACCAATCCTATAACCACGAAGCCCTGCTTTTTCTACTAAATCTCCTGCAAAATGTGGGATTGGATTCCGAAATACACTTCCTGCACACGGGTGATTCCATGGTTGCGTTTCACGGCGGTAATCTTTATTATTTTGCATGCTGCGTACAATTTCTTCACGTTTTCCCGCCTTTAATTGAAACTCCGCCTCTAAAACAATACCAGGACGTTTCGTTTGCAATACAGATGCCCGATAAGAAAACTCCAGTTCTTTATTCGTTAACCAGTCAATTGTACCGTCTTCAAACAGAATGAGAGCCTTCGATAATACACTCGATATATCCGATTTATGTGCACCTGCATTCATATATACTGCACCACCGACACTTCCTGGAATACCGCTTGCAAACTCCAATCCAGCTAGCCCTTGACGACTAAGTAAAGTTGACAATTTAATAAGAGGATATCCACTACCAACTCTTACCTTATGTTTTTCGACCTCTAAGTGATCTAATCCTTCTCCTAAACGAATAACAACACCTTCTATGCCTTGATCAGATACAAGAAGGTTTGAACCGCGCCCAATTACAGTCCACTTCGTTTTGTATTGCTTTACTAACTGTAATGTTTTTTCAATACCGGCTACATGCTTTGGCACAATTAAAATATCCGCTGGTCCACCTATTTTCATAGTTGTATAACGTGCTAACGACTCGTTAACTAAAACACGACCAACATCTGCTTCTATAAGCTCATTTACTAATTGTTCCATAGACAATCTCCCCCATATTAAGTCTCCTTATGACAATAATATGCAGGGCGTTCACCTAACGTTATCCCTCTATTTACGGGCAGTACAGCTCCTAAATCAAAATTCGGCGGTAACAAAGAAGTTAAGTGGTATCGGGATGCCAGTAAACATCCGATTAGTAAAAGGTAATAATCAACGAGAGAGAATCACTCCCCACTGATTAAAGCCTCACTTTATTTTTTTACAAGCTTATTCATTACTTCATACAGCTTATTTGCTGCATCTGGAATACCTAGTTGCTTAGCAGCTAGCTTCATATTTTGTAATGTTTGTGCATCCAATAAAATCTCATCAATATCACGAATAAGCGTTTCAGCTGTTAAATCTTTTTCAAGTAACATTTTTGCTGCTCCTTTATCAACAACTGAACGTGCATTCTTTTCCTGATGATTATTTGTTACGTACGGACTCGGTATTAACACACTTGGTTTTCCTAACGCTGTTAATTCTGCAAGTGTTGTTGCCCCAGCCCTTGAAACAACAAGGTCTACACCAGTTAGTACCTCTGGCATATTATGAATGAACGGCTTAATAATAACATTGTTCGGGTTCCCTTTTTGCTTCACGGCTTCCATCACTTTGTCATAATGCACTTCACCTGTTACATATAGTATTTCGTAGCTTTTGTTCCCAAACTGTTCAATCGCTTCAACAAAGGCATCGTTAATCGGTCTAGCCCCGCGACTTCCACCAAATATAAGTACAGACTTTTTAGGAAGAGAAAGTCCAACTGAACGTTTCCCTTTCATTCCACTTTGATCCATTACCTCTGATGCTCGTGGATTACCTGTCATTACTACTTTTGACTCTGGAAAATGCTCTGTAGCTGCTTCAAAACAAACAGCAACTTTATCAACATAACGGCTTAAAAATTTGTTCGTTACACCTGGTACACTATTTTGTTCATGTACAATAGTTGGAATACCCAATTTGGCTGCAGCGTATACAACTGGTCCACATACATATCCACCCGTTCCAATTACGATATCTGGATTAAAACGACGAATATATCGTTTACTATCTTGTACACCTTTTAGAAAACGCATTACTGTTTTCACATTATCTAATGATATTTTTCGTTTAAATCCACTTATAACAATAGATTGAAATGGTATACCTGCTTTTGGAACGATTGTACTCTCTAGTCCATTTTCCGTACCAATATATAAAAATCTTGCTTCTGGATTTAACTTTTTTATTTCTCTAATTAAAGCAAGAGCTGGATAAATATGACCACCAGTACCCCCACCACTCACTAATACACGCACTACTAACTCCTCCGCTTCTCTTTTCTTATTTCCATTATATTTATTTCTATATACATATTGCATTTTTACACACACATACGAAAAACCCTGTCTTATAAACAGGGTTTAGTAGCGAGAATGGCGACTTATATTTAATAATACACCTACTGCCATTAACATTAATGTCAAACTTGATCCACCATAACTTAAAAACGGCAAGGTAATACCCGTAACAGGCATCAGCCCTGTTACAACACCAACATTAATCATTACTTGAATCGCAATCATCGCCACAATACCTACTGCTAAAAACGTACCATATAAATCTGGCGCTCCTAATGCGATACGAATCCCGCGCCATAATAATAGACTAAATAATAATAACACAAATGAACCACCAATAAAACCTAATTCCTCGGATAAGATCGCAAATATAAAGTCAGTTTGTGGTTCAGGTAAGTAAAGAAATTTTTGTCTACTTTGTCCAAGTCCAAGCCCAAATAATCCACCAGGTCCAATTGCGAGTAGTGATTGGATAATTTGAAATCCACTTCCAAGCGGATCTGCCCACGGATCTAAATATGATGTAATGCGTTTCATTCGATACGGTGCTGATGCGATTAACGCTACAAATCCTGCTACACCAAGTAAACCAAACATTGCAAAGTGAAAGACCCTCGCTCCCGAAATAAATATCATAATTATACATGTTCCAACCATTACCGTTCCTGTCCCAAGGTCTGGCTGTAACATAATCATCCCAAAAGCAAGAAACACAAAACTAAGAGCCGGTAATAAACCACGTTTAAAAGATGTAATCAATTTTTGCCGTTCCGCTAAAAACTTTGCCAAGAAAATAATCATCGCAAACTTCATAAATTCTGACGGTTGAATCGAAAAGGCTCCGATCCCAATCCAACTTCGTGCTCCTCCTCGGACAAGACCTACTCCAGGGATAAGAACGAGAATAAGAAGAATGAAGCAAACTAGCAAAATTACTTTTGAATACGTACGCCACACCCAATAATCAATTTTCATAATAAAAAACATAGCTACTACACCAAGACCCGCAAACAATAATTGTCTTTTGGCAAAAAAGAATGAGTCCCCCATTTTATAAGAGGCCCAAACCGCACTCGCACTATAAACCATAATCATTCCGATTGTCAACAAAGAAAGTGTTACGATGATGAGAATAAAATCAGGCGTTTTCTTCATTACCCACAAACACCACCTCTTTAGGCAGAACCTTTTGCCCTATGTAACAAAACATCAGTAGGTGTTAGCCTACTGATGTTTTGATTTACTTTATATAAGTTTATGCACAGCTTGTATAAAAATGTCTCCTCTTTCTTCAAATGTTTTAAATTGATCCCAGCTTGCACACGCTGGAGAAAGAAGAACAACATCACCATCTTTAGAATGAGCATAAGCTTTCACCACTGCTTCATCTAAAGTATCGACACTTTCAATTATATCTAATCCCGCTTTTTCTGCCGCTCTTACTAGTTTGGGAGCTGTTTGTCCAAATGTTACAATCGCTTTTACATTTTTGAAATACGGAATTAAATCATCGAATTCATTTCCGCGATCAAGCCCACCTGCTAGTAACACAATCGGTTGTGTAAACGCAGATAATGCTTTCTCAGTCGCTAACATATTCGTTGCTTTTGAATCATTATAAAACTTACGGTTGTTAATCGTTGTTACATATTCTAATCGATGTTTTACACCCGTAAAACGTTTTAACACGACCGTAATTGCTTCATTAGAAGTACCTAATAATTTCGCAATACTCATCGCAGCTAAAATATTTTCTAGATTATGTTGACCAGGTAAAACGATATCGCTTACTTCAACAACTTTTTCACCTTTGAAATAAAGAGCGTTGTCTTTTATACACGCGCCATCTTCAATTTCTTTCGTTGTCGAAAACAGGATTTTTTGGCCTTTAGTATCTGCAGATAAAGCCATCACGTCTGCATCATCCGCATTTATTACACTATAGTCGTTTTCTGTTTGGTTTTTAAAAATATTTGCTTTTGCTAAACCATATTCCTTCTTCGTCCCATGATAATCTAAGTGGGCTTCAAATAAGTTTAAGAACGCTGCAATTTTAGGTTGGAACGATTCTACTCCCATCAATTGGAATGATGAAAGTTCTGTAACTATAACTTCATTTTCTTTTGCATCCTGTGCTACTTCACACGCTACTGTTCCAATGTTCCCTGCAATTACAGGATGCTTTTGTCCTTCTTTTAGCATTTCAAATGTAAGCATTGTCGTCGTCGTTTTACCGTTAGACCCCGTAATCCCAACAAATGGTGCTTTTGAAATACGATATGCTAATTCAACTTCCGTAACAATTGGAATTTGCTTTTCTTTCGCAGCAACTAATATTGGATTAGAATACGGAATTCCTGGATTTTTTACTACAAGAGAAATATTTCTCTCTAATAATTCTAAAGGATGACCACCGCATACAACGTCCATTCCTTTTGCTTGTAATTCTGCAGCAAGTACATTGTCTGCTAAAGGTTTTCCGTCATTTACAATAACATTTGCCCCTAACTTTTGTAACAATGTAGCTGCTGCATAACCACTTTTTGCAATGCCTAATACAAGAATATTCTTATTTTGAAATTCAGTTACAGTTTTCAATTACATCCACACCCCGATATAAATTCCTAACACAGCTAATAAAAATCCTGCAGACCAAAACGTCACAACAACACGCCACTCTGACCAACCACATAATTCATAATGATGATGTAATGGACTCATTTTAAAGACACGTTTTCCTGTTGTTTTAAATGAAATGACCTGAATAATAACCGATAAAGTTTCCATTACGAATACTCCGCCAATAATTACAAGTAGCAATTCTTGTTTTAATAAAATCGCTACAGCTGCAATGGCTCCACCTAAAGCTAATGAACCTGTATCTCCCATAAACACTTTTGCTGGATTCGCATTGAATACTAAAAATCCAAGTACAGCTCCTACAACTGCCATACAGAATATCGCTACTCCAAATTGCTCTTGTGCCACAGCAATAATACTAAATGCTCCAAATGCAATAGCCGCTGTTCCTGATAATAAACCATCTAAACCATCAGTTAAGTTAACTGCATTTGATCCACCAATAAGCATAAATAGTACAAGTACAAAATACGCCCAACCTAATTCAAACTTAACATCCGTTCCCGGAATCATGATGTATGTGTGGAACGCTTGCCCTTTTCCAATTAAAAAGAACGCAATAGCAATAACAAGCTGACCTACTAATTTTTGTTTTGATGTTAAACCAAGATTTCTCTTCTTAACTACCTTTATGTAGTCATCTAAAAATCCGATCAACCCGTAACCAAATGTCACTAATAGTAATAACGAAACCTCTGCACCTAAATAATTAAACTTAATCGCCATAATAAGTGAAGTTACCATCATAGATACGTATATGACGATACCACCCATTGTCGGTGTCCCTGATTTTTTTTGATGTGACTTTGGTCCCTCATCACGAATACTCTGTCCGAACTTTAATTTTCTTAAAAATGGAATAAACAATGGCGAAAGGGCAACAGAAATTAAGAATGCTACTCCAGCCGTTACTAATAAACCTTGCTCAAGCACATGTAGTCCTCCTCTCACGTTGTTACTCTTCGTTGTTTAAACGCCCTATAATTGCTTCTTTAGCAACTTCACGATCATCAAAATGATGAACTTCTTTACCAATAATTTGATACGTTTCATGACCCTTACCAGCAATAATAATGATATCATCTGCTTTCACTTTAGCAATTGCATGGTGTATTGCTTCTTTTCTATCAATAATCACTTCATAATTATTCCCACTTGCACCATGTACCATATCATCTAAAATAGCCGCTGGATCTTCACTTCTTGGATTATCTGATGTATAAATTGCATGAGTTGCATATTTCGTTGCAACACTTGCCATTATCGGTCTCTTCGTTCGATCCCTATCGCCGCCACAACCAACGATACAATACACATCACCTTTTGCAAATTGTTTTGCAGTTTTTAATACATTTTCTAAACTATCCGGCGTATGTGCATAATCAACAATAACTGTATAATTTTGTCCGCCATCAACAACTTCAAAGCGTCCTGGAACCCCAGCTAGTTCCTTTATAACAGCAATGATTGTTTCTAATTTCACACCCGAAACAAGTCCTGCTGCTGTTGCTGCAAGTACGTTATATACATTAAATTTACCTATTAATTTCATCGTAACATTTACACTTTCATACGGTGTGACAAGCGTAAATGTAGTCCCGCCACTCGTCATAACGATATTTTTGGCCATAATGTCACTTGTTGTGTCAATACCATATGTTAGAACTGTTGCTGCAGTACTTCTCATATACTCTTCTGTTACATTATCATCGCTATTCAGCACAGCGTATTTTTCACGATTATGATTATAACTATTGCCAAGCTGTGCAAATAGTAACCCTTTTGCATGTTTATATTCTTCCATCGTTTTATGATAGTCTAAATGATCTTGTGTTAAATTCGTAAACACCGCTACATCGTAATCACATCCATGTACACGCCCAAGATCTAACGCATGTGACGAAACTTCCATTACCGTGCTGTCCACACCTTGTTCAACCATTTTTGAAAACGTCTGTTGAAGTGTTAGTGCATCTGGTGTTGTATTTTTCACCTCAAATGTTTCATCACCGATTTTCATATTAATCGTTCCAATTAGCCCTGTTTTATGACCATGTGCTCGCATAATCTCATCCATAATATGCGATGTTGTTGTCTTTCCATTTGTACCTGTAATTCCGATTAAATGTAACTTGTGTGTCGGTTGACCATAAAAATAATCAGCTAAAACCGCTAACGAACGAAAAGTATTTTTCACAAGTACAACTGGAACGTCAACATCAATTGGTCTTTCCGCAACAATAGCAGCCGCCCCTTGTGCCGCTGCTTGCTTAGCAAAATCATGGCTATCAACCGTATATCCTTTCATACATACAAATAAGCTTCCTTCTTTCACTTTACGTGAATCAGCTTCTATAGATGTGATTTCTGGATTTTCTTTTGGAACAACTGGAAAATCATGCAAACATGATAAAAGTGTATGCAACTTCATTTCACTAAACCCTCTCTACATTGTTTATTTATCTTTTTTTCAGTAAGCAACACATTACCTCCTATATAAGGAGGTAAGTGCTACTGGCCTATTTATGAATGAGACACTTATTGTCTCAAATTAAGTAACTGTTCTATAAAGAACTCACTTCCACCAATTGTACCATAAAACGTACTATGTTACCTTTAATTCCCGAAGTAAATTCTAATTTTTGAGCCTTCTTTTACTTTAGCTCCCGCTTCTGGTGATTGCTTAATTACTTTCTCTCCATCTCCACTTATATCAAGCTTCAAATCGACGAGTTGTGTTTGTAAGTCTTTCTTTTTCATTCCAATTAAATTCGGAACTTCCACAGTTGGTGTATCGCCCCATTTATATTCTTTCTCAACTTGTTCTTTTCTCGGTTTCACTCCCATAACAGGAAGCGCATCTCGAAGGATATTCCCGACAATTGGAGCTGCTACCACTCCACCAAACTGTGTAACTCCTTTTGGATTATCAACAGCAACATACACAACAATCTCTGGATCATCCGCTGGAGCAAATCCGATAAAAGATACTATATAATTATTCTCTAAATATTTACCATCTTTCACCTTTTGAGCAGTACCCGTTTTTCCACCTACACGATATCCATCAATATAAGCTCCTTTACCAGAACCTTTCGCTACAACATTCTCTAATGCATAACGAACTTTTTCTGAAGTTTCCTTGGAAATAACTTTTCTTTTCTCAACAGGTGTCTTTTTACTAACAACTTGATTATTTTCCGGATCAATAAATTCCTTAGCTATATACGGCTGGTACAATGTTCCACCATTTACAGCCGCCGCTACAGCTGCCACTTGTTGAATTGGTGTAACAGAAACCCCTTGGCCGAATGAAGTTGTTGCTTGCTCTACTGGACCAACTTTATCTAAATTAAATAAAATCCCACTGCCTTCACCTTGCAAGTCAATTCCTGTTTTCTGTCCAAAGCCGAAATTACGAATGTATTTAAATAATCGGTCTTTACCAAGGCGATCACCAAGTTCAATAAATCCCGGGTTACATGAGTTTTGAACGACTTCTAAAAACGTTTGACTGCCATGACCTCCTGCTTTCCAGCATTTCAATCTAGCTCCACCGACTTCAGCTGCTCCATCATCATAAAACGTATCCTTCTCTAAGTCTACTAAATTTTCATTCAATGCTGCAGCTAGTGTAATGATCTTAAATGTTGAACCAGGCTCATACGTACTCCACACAGGTAGATTTCTGTTATACACTTCTGGAGAGACACTTTGAAAATCCGCTGGATCAAAACTCGGCCGACTAGACATACCTAAAATTTCACCATTTTTAGGATTCATTGCAATTGCAATCATACCGTCTGGATTATAAGTTGACTCCGCAATATTCATTTCTCTTTCCATAATCCTTGTAATACGCGCATCGATTGTTAATCCTAAATTTAAACCGGCTTCTGGTTTTTTGAAATCATCCCCAACATTAGGCATCCTTTGTCCTTTCGCATCTGCAAAAAAACGCACATGACCTTTGTCCCCATTTAGCTCTTTATCATAATATTTTTCTAGTCCCATAAGACCTTGGTTATCGCTACCTGCAAAACCTAATACATGTGATAAAAAGTTTCCAAATGGATAGTACCGGATAGAATCTTCTGCGATATACACGCCCTTCAAACTTAATCCTCGTACTTCTTTCGCTTTGTCATGTGATATTTTCCTTCCGCCTTTATCTAACCTTACAATCGATTCTTTTTTTGTAATCCTTTTATAAATCTCATCTTTTTCCACACCTAATACTGCAGCTAACTTCTCTGCAGTCTCTGCTGGTTTTTCAATTTGCCTCGGTACAACAAAGACAGTTGGAGCACTTTTATTCGTGGCAAGTTCCACACCATTTCGGTCTAAAATTTTCCCACGTTCGGGTTCAAAAGTAATATTACGACTCCATGAATCTTTCGCACGATCCGTTAACATATTCCCAAGAAAAAATTGCACATATCCAAGACGAATATCGATAATAGTGAAAATAAGTATACCTGATATAAGTATAAAAATAAGTCGTTTTCTAACTGTTACATTTGATACACGCATATCGGAACAAGCCTCCCTTACGCCTAGCTTGTTCCAATATATGCTTGTACTTATTTAATTAGAACTTCTTCTCTTTTACCATTACGGCTTTTCTGCTTCTTGTTGTGGTTCGAGTGGCGGTACGAGTGTGACACCTAATTCTGTACCAGGTTGTAATAACGTTCCTTCCGCCACACTTTGTTCTGTTACGTATCCAGTACCAGAAGGCTTCAAGTTAAGCTGTAATGTCTTCGCTAAATTCATAACATCACGTAATGCCCATCCTTGTATATTTGGCATTGTAGGCTTATCTCCTACCAAGAAGACTCGGTCACCTTTCAATGTTTGTTCAGTCGCTTTTGGTACTTGTTGCTGTACTTTCCCTTCACCTAATACGATTGGACGAAGTTTTGCTTTATCAATTGCTTTCCCCGCTTCAGCCATCGTTTTACCAGTTACATCTGGAACAGTAGTTTGTTGCTCTTTCAGATGTTTTTTCGGGTCTTTCACTTCATTTGGCTTAATCTTTAAATACTCTAAACTATTTTTTGTTACATATTTAAAAATATCAGCTAAAGGCTGTGCACCGTTCTCATCATCTTTTAATTTCGGCTGTTTAACAGCTACATACACAACAAGTTGTGGGTCGTCCATTGGTGCCATACCTAAGAATGAGAATATATAATTCTGTCTTCCTGTCATATAGCCGCCTTTTCCATCCGGAATTTGCGCTGTTCCTGTCTTACCACCAACTGAATATCCATCAATTTTATAAGCTGTCCCTGTACCTTTCGGAGATGTAACAACGCGTTCTAATAACTGTCTTACTTGCGCTGCTGTTTCCTTTGTAACAGGTTTTCCTACTTCTTCTGGCTTATGTTCTAATTTCACTTTCCCTGTTATCGGATCTACAATTTTATCAATTGCATAAGGTTTCATCATTTTCCCATCATTTGCAATGGCCGTTGCAGCTTGTACAAGCTGAATTGGTGTTACAGTGGAACCTTGTCCAAAAGCTGTTGTCACTTGTTGTATTTGCTGATCGAATAAAATTGTATTCGATCCTTCACCTGATAAATCAATGTTCGTTTTTTCATCTAATCCAAAACTATGAATATATTTTCGGAAACGTTCTGGACCAAGTTTTTGGTCTCCTAAAATTGCAAACGCTACGTTTGAAGAACGCTCTACCCCTTCATCAAAGGTGATAGAACCCCAACCAGCACCACCGTTATGGTCTTTTATTTTCCTATTTCCGACTTGATATGTCCCAGACTGATAATAATCTTGTCCTTTGTACACACCTTCATTAATAGCTGCCGCTAACGTAAAAATTTTCATTGTTGATCCAGGTTCAAATGCATTTGCAATTGCATCATTGAAGAAATATTTAATTTGACGATCATTAGGGTCATAACTAGGTTTAGTAGACATCGCTAATATTTTTCCAGTTTTCGGATCTGCAACAATCCCTATTAAACTTTCTGGCTCATATTGCTTACTTGCTGCTTTCATCGCGTCTTCTAAATAACTTTGGACACGTTGATCAATTGTTAAATACGCGTTATCTCCATTTTTAGGTGCCTTTACGTTAACTTTTCCACCATCAAGGGATACACCTTTACGATCACCTGTATATGCTACTTCTCCGTTAGAAGCACTTAAATATTTATCCAAGCTTTTCTCTATACCAAATTGACCTACCGAGGTCCCATTCTCATTTGGTTTTGCATGACCTATAACGTAAGATGCAAAATCACCGTTTGGATACACCCTTGCATTTTCTGTAATAAAAGATATTCCCGGCAACTTCAACGCTTCTATTTGTTCCTTCTTTTCTTTCGTCAAATCCTTACCTAACGTTCCAAATTCGACTTGACTTCTACCTTCCTTATTCAAGGAAGCTAAAATATCCTCTTCGCCTTTTCCAAGTACTCCTGCAATTTTCTTTGCAGTATCTTCTTTATTCTCAACAGAGTTAGCACCTTTTAGCGCAGCTACTATTTTATAAGAGTTTGCGTCTTGCGCTAACACATGACCATTTTGATCATAAATGGTGCCTCGGTTCGCTTCAAGAACTCCTTTTTTACTATGCTTTTGTTTAGCAAGTGCATCTAAATCTTGATTATGCACTGTTCCTGTTGATTGTATGTAAAAAAATCGGGCTAATAACAGCAAAAAGAGCAGGAGGAAAAATATCATAAAATAACCTGCTCCCTTATTGGTATGAAATTTAGTCATATTCTTCTTCATCTTTCCTTCACACCTATTGCCTTATTTGAGGCCTTTCACATTATTCGCATTAATTTCTAGCCCGTGTTTTTTTGCAACTTCAGCGATTCGTTCATAGCGACTTAACTTCTCTACTTCAGCTTGTAATTCTTGATTTTCTTTTTGCTGCTGTACAATTTTTTCTTCTATCGTCGCTGCTTCTACATTAACTTGATAAAGGCCTGCTTTATTTCCAATAAACGCGACACAGGCATACAATAAAAAGCCAATAAACGCT
Organism: Bacillus sp. FG16; assembly: GCF_057809515.1. Classification (NCBI taxonomy): domain Bacteria; kingdom Bacillati; phylum Bacillota; class Bacilli; order Caryophanales; family Bacillaceae; genus Bacillus; species Bacillus sp. FG16. The sequence goes on along the minus strand of NZ_JBMDKC010000002.1, from coordinate 5,835 downwards.
ACATACAACATTTTTTCGATTCTTGTAATTTTTGCTTTAACCTTCGGCTTAGCCATCTGCTGTGGGGGCGTTTGAATTTGCACCTCTTCTTGCGCTTGTTGTTTGTACTTTACAGCTAAATTAGTCATACCTCTCTCTCCCTTTTATCGTTTTTCAGCGATTCTCAACTTCGCAGAACGCGCACGATTATTTTCTTCTAGCTCTATATCAGAAGGTAAAATCGGTTTTCTTGTAATAAGCTTTAATTTCGGCTTAAATTCATCAGGAATAATCGGTAATCCTGGCGGCAATTGTGGCGTTGTACTATTTCGCTTAAACGTTGTTTTACAAATGCGATCTTCTAATGAATGGAATGTTATAACACTAACCCTTCCACCTGGTTTAACCATCTCAATAGCAGATTCCAATGCTTCTTCAAATACTTTTAATTCATCATTTACAGCTATACGAATTGCCTGAAACACTCGCTTAGCAGGATGCCCACCAGTTCTACGAGCAGGAGCCGGAATACCTTCTTTAATTAGCTCTACTAATTCTCCTGTCGTTTCAATAGCTTTATTCTCACGATAAGCTTCAATTTTTCTTGCAATTTGTTTTGAAAATTTCTCTTCACCGTATTGGAAGAAAATCCTTACAAGTTGTTCATATGACCAGCTATTTACAACATCATATGCTGTTAATGGGGCATCTTGATCCATCCGCATATCTAACGGTGCATCATGATGATAACTAAAGCCTCGCTCTGGTGTATCTAATTGTGGGGATGAAACACCTAAATCAAATAAAATACCGTCTACTTCTGTTATACCTATTTCTTGCAGTTTTTCAGCTAAATAACGGAAGTTACTCTTTACTGTTATAAACTGTTCACCGTATGAAGAGAACTTTTCTTTCGCGTTTTGAATCGCTATCTCATCTTGATCAAACGCTATTAATTTTCCACCTTCAGTTAATTGGGATAATAAATAAGAACTATGTCCTCCTCCCCCCAGTGTACAATCTACATATGTACCATCTGGCTTTATATCTAAGCCGTCTACTGTTTCCTTTAAAAGCACTGTTACGTGTTTAAACATTGTTGCACCTACTCTTTTTCCAATTAATTATGTTGAATGTATCCCTTCCTCTAAGCACATATTTCACGCTTAGAGAATGAAATAATACGAAAGAACGACTCATTTAACTTACCAACAAAGGCAACATACTATACAAATCGCTATTTTCTTTTATTATATACTAAATTTTATCATCTTTTGCGGGAATTTAAATAAAAAACTGTCGAAAAAGCGAATAATACGTTTACATTTTGTGCTATTTTGTCATATATTTAAGTATCCAACACAATTACCATATCCAACACTTTTTTTGATTGATAATTCAGAAAAAAATCACTTCACAGTAAATTCAACGGAATAAAAATAAAATCCTGCTCCAAAGAGCAAGATTTTACAGTTTTATAACATGATGTTTTCCGTCCCAAGAAAAAGGGTTTTCCATTACACGATCAACGAAATCCAAACCAAACTGATTTAAATAATAACATACATTCCACACACGTTCTTGCGGCGCACCTAATGGACGAAGTGCGAATTGTATACGGCGGAATTTATTTAGTTGAACCTCATACTTTTTCTCAACATTTCTTTTCAACATTCTTTCCAGCAGTTCAATTTGTTCATTAATTTTCAATTCGTTTTTCCCTGCAAACGCACCTAACCCTGGCTCTATTTTCTTTACAAATTGCTGTAAAGATGTATGAATATCAGCAATTTCTTTTTTTGCCTTTTCAAAATGATCATCAATCGGTTCCTCTATTCGATTAGACAACCAGTTTTCACGCAGTTTATCGACACCATTTAAAAACGGATCACTTTCTCTCAATTGCAGATCGAATAAATCTGTCGCTATATCTCTCTCCACATAAGTAATTGTAAGACGAGGAACGACAGGTGGCATTTGAAAACCGACAGTATGGAATACTTGTTGTAATTCACTCCAATAAGCTAATTCCCCTGGACCTCCAATAAATGCAAGCGTAGGAAATACATACTCTTGCATAAGAGGACGCGTTACAACATTATTACTAAAACGTGCCGGATTTCTCTCCATTTCTTCAATCAACTCTTCATATGAAAAGGAATGCGCCCCATCCTTTCCAACAAACTTACCTTGATGCTCTTCAAGCAATATTCGTTCATTATCTATTTCCATGAATATATGCACTGCATGAGACTTCGTTTCAATAATCGGTTTGTATCCTAGTTCTTTAATTACTTCCTGCTGATTACGAAGCCCCTCTTGCACCTCTTTATACTTACTTATAATTCGCTTAAAAAATGGAATTTCTAACTTTCTTAATTCAGGATGATGTGAATCAACAAGGATTAAACCAGAATTAGCAAAGATTTTCGTAATAAGATGAGCAAAGAAATCTACATACGTATTCGATTTTTTCAAAGCATCATCAACAAATTTTAATACATCCTTTGTAAAATTTGTTTCTGGGTATGTTTTAAAAATCTCTTCAATCCAACTTCTACAATCTTCAACAGAAAGTTCAGACTCAGAAGCACTCGCCTTTTTCGGATTACGATCATAAAAAATAGTTTTTTTCATCTTTTTATTTTTCGCTACAAAAGTATGGTTAATCTCATCCATATCATGGTCTTCACCCGCAATCCAGAAGACAGGGACAACTTTAACTCCTAAACTTTCTTCCTTTTCCTTTGCAAGCTGTAAAATTGAAATAACTTTATGAATTGTATAAAGCGGTCCAGTTAATAATCCCGCTTGTTGTCCAGCTATAACAACATATGTATTTTCATCTCCAAGCGCTTTTACATTTTGAAGTGTAGATTCTCCCGCTTGTAATTTTGTATTATATTCTAATAAATGCGCTACTAAATCTTGGCGGAAAAACTCCCTTTCACGCAAATCATGTAAACGTTGTTTAAAAGCATCTTCTGTTAACATATAATCAAAACATGACTGTATCTCTTTTTTACCGTTCATATAGTCCGCTACAACACCTTGTTGCGGAACAGAGATTTCTTTTATCTCCATATAATTCTTCCTTTCGTATCCAGTTCTCTCACCAATCCACATTGTAGTCAATGTTTCACGTAAAAGCAAAGAATAACACTTATACTCTTGTTTCTAACCCTTTTATTGCATCGAACAAAAATTGAAGTGTCGGAACTGGTCGTTGCTGTTTCTTAGCCTCTTCTAATACATACCCAACAATCGCATTAATTTCCGTCTGTCTATTCGCTCTTACATCCGCTAACATAGAGGATGTATTACGAGACGTTCCTTCACACACATTTCGTACCATTTGCCATACCATCGCTTTTTCTTCTCTAATAAGAAATGCGACCTCCTGAAACACTTGCTCCATCATCTGATAAAAAAAGCGATTCGTGATTAATTCACCATTCTTAACTCCCAATAGCGCTGTCAACGGATTGATACATACATTTACTACTAATTTTTCGCGCATAATCTCTTCCCAATCCGTTTCTATTTGAACTGGGAAATAAGCAACAGGAAAAGAATGAAATATTTTTTTAAAATGTATAGATTGGCCACAAACCACGCCAAATTTTGTTACACCTACTCCAGTATGATGAACGATATGCCCTGCCTCTTTTTTCGCACCATGTTCTACAATACCAACAGCTATATTTTCACTCCCTATTTGCAGCATCTTTGGAAGATGCGACATTCCGTTTTGCAAAAAGATTAATGATGATGCACCTTCCAAAAACGGTAGTATGTCATCTATATGATATTGCTTCACAGCAATAAATATATAATCTAAATTTTGCGCTACCATACTTTCTATCGGTAAAACAGCTGGATATACCGTTTCACATCTTCCATCTCTAATACAAGTTATACCTGTTTCATTTAACTCTTCAGCTTGCTTAGCTGTTCTTGTAAACAACGTAACATCTTGGTTACTTTTTTGTAAATAAAATGTATACAATAGACCAATAGCACCTGGTCCGACAATTCCAATTTTCATTTTCACACAAGGGATTCACATTAAGCGCCCTTGCCTCCCCCCTTTTTTATATCTTTTTAAAGTACATAAGCACACCCTCTAATTTCGTTGTCCTCTGCCAAACAAATACACTCTCATTTTTCACTATGTATATACTGCCTATTAATACACTTATACTCTTAGTTTAGCAAATCCTCAAAAAAATAATAAAAGAAATATACTATCTTCTTCATAAAAATAAAAAAATGAGTTATACTATTATTATAAATATTTTTACTTTTCTGCATTCAACGAGATAAGAAAAGGATGTGATGTAATGGGATTCCCAAAAGTTGAGCGCTTGCTCATCAATTATAAAACGTTAGATGAATTCAAAAAATTTAAAGGGTGCGGAGCCCAGGAACTATCTATGCTGGAAGAATTACAAGCAAACATTATTGAAAACGACAGTGAATCTCCATTTTACGGTATTTATTATGGCGGATCACTAATCGCACGTATGAGTCTATATATGAAAAGAAACGGCGGAGAACCATTCGAAATTACAGGTCCTTACCTAGAACTTTATAAACTTGAAGTATTACCAACTTTTCAAAAACAAGGATTCGGACAAATGCTTGTAAATCATGCGAAACAACTGCAATTTCCTATTAAAACGATAGCGCGTATTCATTCAGCTGGTTTTTGGGATAAATTAAATTTCAGCCCCGTATCAGTAACTGATGGAGATTTTTATATTTGGCATCCAGAAACAAATTTGAATGCGGTTACAAACGAAGAATCGGCTTAAGAAATAAAAAAACAGCTGTATAACAGCTGTTTTTTACAGGCTGTGGAGAAAGTCTTCTCTACAGCCTGTTTTTGTGTCTGAACCTCTTTTTATGTGTCAACACTGATAAAAAAAGAGGAAAAGGAGAGAGTTTTTATGATGGGTGCTTTAAAAAATCATCGTGATGAACGTGTATCTGTTTCTGTAGAAGAGTTGGTTCCACAAGATCATTTCCTTCGTGCGATTGAAGCGACAATTAGTTTTGATTTTATTGAAGAGAAATTACGCCCTTATTACTGTGAAAACAATGGACGTCCGTCAATCCATCCTATCGTTTTATTTAAAATGATGTTTATTGGATATTTTTACGGTATTCGTTCGGAGCGTCAATTGGAAAAAGAGATTAAAACGAATATCGCCTACCGTTGGTTTTTAGGGTTTTCTCTATCAGATACTATTCCAGATCATTCTACAATCAGTTGGAATCGCCGTACCCGCTTTATTCATACAAATATTTTCGAAGAAATTTTTGATGAGATCGTGAGGCAAGCGACAGAGCACCGGATGGTGGGAGGACGTGCGCTAATGACAGATTCTACGCACATTAAGGCCAATGCCAATAAGAATAAATTTGTACATAAATATAAAAAAGAAAAAGCAAAGTTTTATATAGATGAGCTAGAAGCTGCGGTAATCGAAGATCGTAAGGTACATGGAAAAAAGAATTAAAACCTAGAGAGGAAAGTGATACCCCTACCAAAAAAACTCGTATAAGTACCACGGATCCAGATAGTGGATTTTTAATGAGAGATGGAAAACCGAACGGTTTTCATTTCTTAGACCATCGTACGACTGATGCGAAGTACAATATTATTACAGATACCTATGTAACGGCTGGAAATATGGCAGATTCCGAGCCATATTTAGCACGCCTCCAAGCTCAAATTGATAAATTCGGGTTCAAAGTAGAAGCTGTAGCTCTTGATGCAGGCTATTTTACGAGCTATATCTGTAAGAAATTATCGGAGAGAAATATATTTATGGTGATGGGGTATCGCCG
>NZ_JBMDKC010000199.1:0-3262 GCF_057809515.1 Bacillus sp. FG16 | reverse complement strand
TCACGGAAACTATCTAGCAACTTTTTATGCGTAATCGTACGCCCATCTGGCGCCATAGCGGATTGGATAACCGGAGGTGCATGGCGCATGGCTTGTACGTCATCAGGAAGTTCCCCATTTGAAGAAGCTTTCTTTTTCTGTTTCGCCACACTTTCTAGTGCTTGTTCTAACGATGGTACGGATTCTGATGCAGCTTGAATCGGTAAAGATTCCGGTTCATTTCTAATACGTGTATCTTGCCATGCTTGTTCTTCCGCAACTTGATTCGTTAACTCCCTTTGATGTCTTTCCTGCTGCATGACATCATCCGATACGTTAGAAGTAGAAGTAGTCCCCTTCGTCTTACGCAAATTTTGCACCGCATTCATCAAACCGTGAGCAAGTGGGTTAATGGCCGCCCCGGCTGCCGTTTCTACGCCAATCCGTTTTAAATGGTCTCCTACCGTCTGTTCCGGATTCACATATGCTTTGGCTGGTGTTTCTGCCCCTGCAAGAAGGGCGCCTGTTGCCGCGCCCTCTTTGGCATATTGCCCTATTTTGCCGAGTTTCGACATGTCCTCGCCAATCTTCGCTCCCATTCCCAGTTTCCCCGCTACTTGCGCAGCACCTGCACCTGGGATTACATAGCCAAGCCCCGTTGATACAAAGTCAGCGACATTTTCTCCCACACCTTCACGATGATCTTGCCAATCTACTGCATCTTGTCCTCTTACTTTTTTCATGGCTGCACTTGGCGCATGGAGTAACGTGGAATCCATGGTACGATTTGCAAAGCGATTGACTTCTTTTGCCGCTTCACTTTTCCCGCCATCTTTCATATATTCATCCCAAACCTGCTGACGAGTTTCCCCCTCTGGTGGCTTTATCATTTCACCCAGTTTTCCAACGGTAAATTTTAGGTCATCAAAAAAGCCCCCTGCTTGTTTGGGAGCTGAGCCACTCGTATTTTGTTTAGATAGAAGGCCTAATGTGTTCATCATACGATTGGTACGACTAGCTTCTTCCTGTTGTTTCATCCAGTCTGTGGATGTGGATTGTGAAATACTGTTCGCTGCTTTTATTTGATCTAAAAACGGATTTCTCTCTCGTGGCTTTCTATGGTCCTCGTTATTTTTATCAAATTCAAGGTTTTGATAGATATTCTCTAAAGGTTCTTCCTCTTGTCCTTCTTTCAAAGCAAAAATCTCTTTTTTCTTTTTTACAAGATTACCTGTATTTTCATTCCGAACTTGTATGGATTGCGTATTTTTTTCATATTTATCTTGATTCCCACTATAATAATCCACACGACGCACATCTTGTTGGGCTGTATTTGAATTTAATTCAATCATCCTTTGGAGCGCAGCACGCTGATTATCATCTAGCCCACCATTGTCTTTTTCCCAATCCTTCACCATAGAAGAAGCTTGTTCTCTTTCTATATCGCTTTTCTTTTTACGAGGCATCCTTCACACTCCCTACCAAAATCCTTTCGGTCCAAACTGTTTCAACAACGGAGAAGACTCCCATGGCTTCCTCAGTAACAGCGACTCTGAATACGATGGTGCTTTCTTTTCTTCTTCCTTCTTCTGTCCATAGGCATACGGGGCATTATTTGGATTACTGTACCAATTGATTTGATCACGTGTATAACCGTTCAATGAAGATTTTGAACTTAAGCTTGGTGAACTGTTAGAAGAACTACCACTACTTGACGTTCCTCGCGAGCCGCCACCTCCACCACTATTTCTAGAGGCGGCTGCTTGCTTTTTTAAGTTATACTCCTGTTGCCAATGGCTATCTGATACTCCGTCCCTTCCGGAACGATAATTGAATTCTTGTTGCCAGCGATTGTCCGATACACTGTCGCGACCGGCCCGGTAATTATAATCTTGCTGCCAATGGTTATCCGATACACTGTCCCGACTTATTTGATAGTTATAATCACGTGTATCTTTTTGTTTCCCATAATGAAAACGACTCAAATCAAGATTGTAATTCCGATTATCATTATTTACGGAGTGATTAAATCGGCTCACATCAAGATTATAATCACGTAAGTCTTTTTCCTTTCCATAATTAAAGCGACTCAGGTCTAAATTATAATTTCGATCATCATGTTTCATTTGATAGTTAAATCTATTTTTATCAAGACTATAGTTTCTACCATCATTAAAAATCGTATAATTAAAACGCTGTTGGTCTAAATCATAATTTCGATCATCATTTTTCACGGTGTGGTTGAAACGATTGATATCCAGATCATAGTTTCTATCATCATTTCGAACCGTATGATCAAACCGGTCTCGTTCTAACCCATAGTTTCGATTATCATTTTTCACTTGATGGTCAAATCGTTTGGTATCAAATTGATAATCTCTCCAATCTTTGTCTTTCGTATAATCAAACTTATCACGCTCTAAATCACGATTTAATGTGTCATTTTTCTGTTGATAATCGAAGCGCTCTTTATCAAAATTATGGTTTCGCAAATCATTTTTCTGTTGATAGGCAAAACGGTCTTGATCCATCTTCATGCCTTGTTCCCCGCTCCATTCCTGAAACGCCTGTTGGCGTTCACGGAAACCAAGGTCTTGGTCACGTTCCATCAGTTGGCGAGCTAAAGAAGCAACTTTTTGTGTACGCTCTGCTTCTAAATTTCCTCTTTGTGATACACCTGCAATCGCGATTTTATTCATCGCATCTTGTGATAAACCCGAGCTTCCCATCCCTCTTGCAGCTGCTTGTTCTGCTGCTTGCGTTTGACTATCCGCTACACTCGTTTGCATGTTTTGCAATGCTCTTTCATATAAAGAACCCAGCTCATCATTCGCTTGTAAGCGTGCATCTTGCATACTTACATTACGCCGTTCTGGCGTTGTAAACACTGGATAATTCGTCATACAAACTCACCTCATCCCATTGAAATAGCCATATAATGAAAAGCCAGTGAAGTATCTCTTGTTGTATTCTTATTGTGCAAAGTAAGTGTAAAAGAAGTTACCGTAACTTGTGAAAGATATACCACGATGTCTCCTGTTCCCATATCTCCATTCGCCGCTGTCACTGTAACAAACGGAATTTGGGAAAAGGCAGGAGTAAATAAGATTTGTTTCTGCAACGTTTGCCCACGACTTATCTGAATAAACTCTGTCTTTCCCACTCGTATGTTATTTTTATAGAACCCATACTCATTTAAATTTTGTAAAATCCCATCATTGTCATTATGAGCATTAATTAAATTCGTAAATTCTTCATTTACTTGCCCAGATGAAATGGTTGT
>NZ_JBMDKC010000198.1:0-3305 GCF_057809515.1 Bacillus sp. FG16 | reverse complement strand
ATAGGTGAAAGCTTTTCAAACTTACCCCTAATAAGATTGAAAAGAGTAGAAATCTAGATCCATTCATAAAAAAAGCGAAACGAATCTTCTATGGATTCGTTTCGCTTTTTTATGTTGTTGTACCCGTTTCTTCTGTAACTGTAGACCATTTTGCTGTTCTCCCTTTAGATAGGAGTGTTATTTTATGTTGTTCTTGTAAACACTGAAATGTTCTTTGGAATGTACTTTCTGAAACGGTAGGAAATCTTTTTCGAATGTCTTCTTTTGAAAAAGGCCCCCTTTGTTTTACAATATAATCTCGTAGCTGCAGACTTCGGTGTCCTTTGATTTGATAAGGAAGTAAGGTTGCCTGTAATTCTTCATATGCTGCATGAAGGATACGTAGGAAACAGTCTGTAATAAAGACCAAATTATGTTCTTCTGAAAACCAATTAGCCGCTGATTTATACAAAGCTTCATAATAAGTATTTTCCCACTGCTTGATGATAGCATCTAAGGAAATATACTTCACAACAGCGTATTTCTCTTTTACTAATAACAAACTAAACAATAACCGTACCATGCGTCCATTTCCTTTATCAAAAGGAACGATACATATAAAATGAAATATAAAGTTGATCATACTAAGTATAGGATCTACATTACGAGTTAACATACTTTGATTATACTCTGTACACAGTTTTTCTAAAAAATAGGGTATATCTTTTGCTGGTACTGTTTGATGGTGGGATAGGGGCATACTTTCATGTGAAAAACCATGACAAACAATATCTTGTTGCCGGAACGTGCCGCTGTCTGAAGTCGCATATTTAAACAGTTGAAAATGAATTTCTAACATGGTTTCCACAGAAATAGAAAGCGTCTCATATTGATCATGGATTAACGAAAAAGCGTCGTGATAACACGTAATTTCTTCTTCCATCATGGTTTGTGGAAATCGATCTTGTGCAAGTAATGTTTTTAGTTTTATATTAGATAGTTTCATCCCCTGATACATATTCATAAAATGTTTAATCTGTCTGTCACGAGTACTTTGATGTAATTTTTGAAAAAGTAATGGAAATTCCTTTTCATAGACAGTTAATTTTCCTTGATCATGATGTATCTTCCCTAGCAGACTGACCATTTCCATATGAAATGGCATATGTAGAAAAGACTTCCCAAAAAAGTCCATCTCCTATTCCTCTTCTCTTTCAACATAGTAACTGGATTTCTTGTTATTTTTCAAATCGGATTAATTGTATACATTTTTTCATTTTTATACAGGGATTTTCTTCTTTTTTCACAATGAATTTTCATTTTTTTCATATTCATTTGTAGTAGAATATACCTTAGAACCTGTTTAAAATCTTTTTAGTAAAATCGCTACACCTGCTAATAAGCAACTCTGTCTACTATTTTCAAGTGTTCGTTCGCAATTCTTCCATAGTCTACGGTAATTTTCTAACCAAGCAAAGGTGCGTTCCACAATCCAGCGTTTCGGTAACACAACAAATTTGTGAAGTTCAGAGCGTTTGATGATTTCAACCGAACAATCAATCGCCTCTTTTATCGATTGTGCAAAAGATGGGCCTGTGTACCCACCATCACAAAGTATATTTGTTACTTTGTCCAATGATTTCTTATGCCTTTCACACATTTCGATAGCACCCTCTCGGTCCGTTATATTGGCAGTTGTTATTTCTATGGCATGTATGAGCCCATTGGTATCTACAGCGATATGTCGTTTGATCCCTGACACTTTTTTTCCGGCATCGTAGCCTTTTTCACTAGCTATCCATGTGTTTTTCACGCTTTGTGCATCTACGATGCAGAAGCTTGTCTGATTTTTTCGACCATCTTGTTCACGATAAGTTTCAACCAATTTTTTTATGCACTTTTTCGAGAAGACTTATGCCATTCTCGTCTACTTTCCGCCACATCTGATAGTAGGAATATACGGTTTGCCAGTTTGGAAAATCACTTGGTAGATTACGCCATTGGCATCCTGTGGTAAGCGAGTATAGCACACCGCAGAATACTTCGTATAAATCCACTGTACGTGGGCGCGTCTTTTTACGTGCATTTTCTAAATCTTCGCGAATTAGTTCAAACTGTTCACGTGAAACATTACTTGTATAATCGTGTATCATTGAAAACATCCTTTTTGTACAGAGTATACCATAGATTTCAAACAGGTTCTAATTCATTTGGCCCCGTGTAAAAGACATTTTTCATCTTCTTTTTCCTCCTTTATGTGATTTTTTATACGTCTCCTCCATCAAATTCATTTCTTTATCTTTTCATATCTATTTTATCACATCCTATCTTATATGGGCATATAATTAGGAACAGCAAAAAGGACATCTTCCTCAGGAAGATGCCTTTTTTATGTAACTTTCTCTAGATGATAATCCTATTATATGCAATTTATTCATAAATATACCAAATAATTGTATGCTAGTAAATTAGACGTGTTATTCTTCACAAACACAGCTATTCCATATGCTACGAAAGTTGCTGGCTCTACCACCCGATCCTTCACAACAATCTTGCTTGTGCCAGCGAAGAATCACGAACACGCTTTCGAATTATAAAATCTACCTCTCATTTTGTCAATAGCAGACAAATAACAAAACTATAAACAATAAACAGAATGACTTATAGTATCAGTCATATTTTAATTATAGGATTCATACCCAACTATTTTTATAAATTCGTTGCATATTTCGCAAGACGATCAGCTAAATCATTGTACTCATTACCGCTATGAGCCTTAACTTTTACAAATTGTATTTTAATATTCCGCATGTATTTTTGCATAAAATCTTGATACTCTTTTGTTTGAGGGTTTTTAGCTCTCCAAGCTTTTGTTGCGAAATTTTCAATACCCGTATAGTCATAGTACAATATCATGTGTTTCCAGCCATTCGCTAAAGCTAATTCTACCGCACGTCTTGCACCCATGAGCTCAGCACCTACATTATGAGTAGCTGTTACATCTGAGTAGGGATAGGCACTAAAATCTTTTAGGTACACTTGGTTTTGAGCAATCATAACCAAGCCATATCCTGCAATTTTTCGTCTTACGTTATAACTGCCATCAATATAAACTTCTACAATAGATTCTTGTGAAACACCTGAAGAATGTAGTTTCGTTGGCTGTTCTTTTATGTTTTGAGAAGGAGCAGATACGTGGTGTTTTTTATTTTGAATGAGAGTGGATGACAAATATTTTTGTGCTTCTTTTTTAGAAGGAAAAGAGCGGTATTGGGCACCTGAATACCCTTTCACATGCGTCTCACATTCTTTCCAAGAATAAAAAA
>NZ_JBMDKC010000197.1:0-3428 GCF_057809515.1 Bacillus sp. FG16 | reverse complement strand
AGAGAATTTCTCTATTGAATCTAGAGTCTTTCCCTTCTTGAAGTTGTTTCTTTTTCGTGTTTTCGAATAGGAAACATGTATTTGGTATGCCTTGTTTCCTAACTAAGCTGAGTAGTTACTATTGGTGTTAGGTTGCATAGTGGGTGTAGGGGTATTCTGTTTATATGTAACACAGGTTGTAACAGATTCGTTGTTTCTGTTACACTGCGCAGTGATTGCGATTCCATTTGTATGGCTAGGTAGTATGGAACGCAAAAGTAAAGAACAAGGAATTAAGATAGGTATTTTATATTAGAAAAGGGGAAGCGAAGATGTTGTTATTTCACGAAGATATTGAAATTGGAATTATAAAATTTATTGGCGAAAGAGAAGTCACTTTTCAAGTTGGTAATCAAGAGGTTACCATCTCATTAACAGAAGAGGAAGAACAAGAACTATTCAATTATATTGAGCTTCCACAAAATGATTTACTCATTCCCATCAACATGAGAACTCGTACAATATGTGTTCCAACTGATTTAGAAACATGGAATGAAGAAACGATGGATGAATTAATAGAAGCTTCATCAAAGGGAGCAGAAAACAATGAGTAAAAAGCGTTCCCCTGTTTCATTTGAAGAGAAAAAACAAAAGGTAGAAGCGCTGACGAAAAAGATGGAAAAAAGTATAGAAGGTTACTTTCGTTCGCCAGGAGATTTAAAAGAGTATTTATCATTTATGGCAAAGTTTTATCGCTATTCACCATCTAACATTGCATTAATACAGAGTCAATTTGAGGGATCCAAAGCCGTGGGTTCCTTTTCTTTTTGGAAAGAAAAAGGATTTTCAGTCAATAAAGGTGAGAAAGGAATACAGATCCTTGTTCCGAACCGGACGACAGCAAAGTTCAAAGATAAAACTGGAACTTGGAAGCCAGTTGTGAAAGCAAGTGAGGAAGAGAAAAAACAGATTGAATCTAAAAATGTAGAAGTCAAGCCAGGTCGTTTATATTTCTCCGTCGGATATGTGTTTGATGTATCTCAGACGAACGCAAAAGCTGAAGATCTACCTCGTATCTTTCCAAACCGTTGGCTAGAAGGAAGCGTAGGAGATTACAAGAGTTTGTACAAAGGAATGGAGGCTATTGCTGAAAAAAACGGTGTGAAAATTATTGAACCGAAGCAAGAACTTGGGGTCGCAAAGGGGGTGAGCTACACCTTAACGAAAGAGGTTGCCTTGAATCCGAGGAATAGTGAATTACAAAATGTAAAAACGCTTCTTCATGAATTAGCCTATGCCAAACTTCATACAGCAGAAACACACATGAATTACTCAGCACCTGAAAAAGAGTTTCAAGCAGAGATGACAGCTTATACGGTTTCTTCTTATTTCGGAATTGATACAAGCGAGTATTCGTTAGGTTATTTAGCGAACTGGACGCAAGGCAAAGAGCTGAAAGATAAATCTAAGTTATTAAAAGAAGTACATGAAACTTCTACTGAATTTATTGAAACGATTGAAAACACTTTGGAAAAAGAGAAAGAACAAATACATGAGAAAGAGGTGGAAAGTATGGGGGATATAAAGGATATGGATCAATCTAGTACATTAGAAAGTTTAAAAGAAACACCCGCTCATTTGGTAACGATTGAGGTCTTGGATAAAGATATACAAGATGAGGAAGTGGCAAGAATACACATGATGGATGCAGTCACAAACGATATAAGTTATTTGTCAGTATGGAATGCAGATAAATCGAATCGTGAAGATTTATATGTTTCGTTAATGGAGAAGTACGGTGAACGAGAAAATGTATCCTTGGATGAAATTTTAAGACCAGATGTATATGAAAAAGTCCAAGATTCTATTTTTGATGGTAAAGGTAATCAATCATTTGTTGTAAATCAAAAGGATGCACAAATGAGCTTAGATGAACTTGTAAAAGATGAAAGATATGGCGTTTTAATCGATAAGGCAGAGAAGCAAAAGAATCCAGCGTTTAGTGAAAAAGAAGTGGAATTATATAAAGACATGAAAAAAGAAGGATATGCACCAATTGGCTCTCTTGAACGAAAATTAGATCCACTTCCACACACAGCTACACATGTTACGGCTTCTATGGAAAAAGAATTAATTGGAAAATATGAAGCTTTTAAGCAAGCGCAATCTCATGAAACAGTAAACGATATCGATAGTATTATCCATCGTGTACAAATGGAAGAACGTTATTTTGCGACGAAACATGTAGCAATTGATAATGAACTCATCACACAAGAGTCTGTCACACAATTAGAACATAAAGTGCAAGAAAAGTTGAATAAAGAAGGAGTTACGGCTACAAAACAAACCGCATCTAAAGTAGTTGATCGAGAAAAACAATTTGAACCATTCTCGAATTTTACGCAGTTCCAAAATGTTGCAAAGAAAAAGAAACAGGAAGTGGAATTGGAACGATAATCAATTTGCTTTCACAACTAAATGAAGAAAAATAGTCATCACTTATCCTTTTAAAACGGAAAGTGATTTTTTATTTTAAGGAGGAAGGTAAAAATGAGTATACAAGAACAAGTCAAACAAGAAGATGTAAAACATGTACTATATGAATATGCGATGAGTACGGCTGGAAAGGAAAAAGGGCGGTTTCTAAAAGAGAATATGCATGAGGTGGAAAGAGGTGTTGAACCAGGTATGACGCGATTGTCTTTCCCTTCTATTACAAGTGAGATGAACTGGGGACAAGGGGATGTAACAGTTGATATTCATCATGATAGTGGAATCGTAAAAGTATATGAACAAGATATAGATGGTGAGAACTGGTCGAAATCTTCTCTTCAATTAAAGGGGGAAAAGGCATTTTCTGATGTAATAAAAGAGCAAACAGAAAAGCAAAAAGAAACACATCAAATCGTAAAAAATATACCGAAAGAATTAGAAACTCGCTACCGATCATTTGTAGAAGCTAAAAGACAAGAGGATGAATACAATACAGACAGTATGATGAGAGTGATGCGTACAGAAGACAAATATACGACATTACGGAAAACCGCAATTGAACAAGGGATAATTGCTGAAACGTCCATTCAAAGGATGGAATATAATATAGAACAGTCTTTTGAGCCTTTAGAACAATTACAGAAAAAAGATAAGGTAATGGCACTAAAAGAAAATCCGAAAGATTCCTATAAAGAGTCATTTAAGGAACAAGTACTAGAAGAGATTGCTCCTTCTCAGGGGGAGGAACAATATAAAGAACAGTATAAGGCTGAAGTATTGGAAATACTGGGGGTTGATAAAGAAAAGTCATCTGATTCCAAAGAACGGATATCAAAAGAAGAGAAAAAGGAAGCTCGCCCAGGGAAACAAGAGGAAACGTATTCCAAGAGTCGGGAAGAACTGATGCTAGTCTAAATGATAGACACATCGAACAGAGAGTTTATACTAAAAACAAA
>NZ_JBMDKC010000196.1:0-3438 GCF_057809515.1 Bacillus sp. FG16 | reverse complement strand
AACTCTTCTTAGAACACATTCATCAGTCTGTAGAAGAGTTGAAGCAGTATCATACGTACGATTTGTATGTGTTGCTAAAGGAAGTAAGAGAAGCAAGGAGTCAAACGTATTACGGTTTACAACTACTAAATAAAGCTTCCAAAACAGAAAGTACATTACAAGCTACTGCGGATGAAACAGGCGGAGAGTATGAGTATTACACAAGAAAGGCGTGGGTAATAGAAAACATTCTATTAGAACGTCAGGGATTCTTTCCAGAAAAAATTACAGCTCGAGTTCTTCAATATATGTGGGAGCAAATTAAAAAATCGAAGAAAAAGAGTATGAGGATATCAAAGGTTCAGCGCCAGTACAGAGGAGAAGCTTGCTTATAAAGTTTAATGCTGGAGTACAGATTCATAATCCAAAAGGAGAGAAGAAAAAATGAAAAAAACGAGAGAAGTATATGTATGTGAAAGATGTGAAAATGTTTGTGAATCAACAGATTGTTACTTATGCGATGCTGTGTCAGCTCGAAAAATCCCAATGGAAATTGATACAAAGACTATGATGCAAGGTGTGAGAGAAGTATTAGCCTTGATTGAGAGTAAACAAATAAGTATTATGCTAAGTCGTTGCTTTGATGCACCAAGTGACTTAGTGGTAGTAAATATGGCGAAAGAAACGATTCTTGAGGATCTTAATAAGATAGATTTTGTCTTTAACGATGTAACAGCAGTGAAATACAAAGGTTTTATGAGAGAGTGCTTAGGAATTGGATTGCTAGACCCTTATAAAACAGTAGAAGGAGAGCAAGTAACAGGGTTATTTATTTTCACGGAATAGGCTTGTTTGCAAAATTGAAATATTGGAAGAAAGGAGAAGGTGTTGTGGAGGAAATCTTATAGAAGAATCGGAGGAGTATAGTATGAAATTCTTTGAAAAGCGTTTTTTGAAAAGTTTACTGAAGTTTAGCAAATTTGTACATGAATATCGTTTTGAAGATTTTTCAGCACAGGAAGAGAAGGTGTATCAGAAAAACCTTGAGAAACTAAGAAACTTATTTGGTGTAGAGAAATCCCCTATATCCCTAGATGTGATTGATACATCGGTATTAACAGCATATCAAAGAGAACTTTTACAAGAATTTGAGCAGAATGAACTCTTTACTAAGGTTAGGTATAGAGAAATGGTACGGTTTATCTGGAGTAATCCACGGTGTACATTTTCTCATGTCGAACGAGAAGTCATTTGTTATATGCTTCAAACATTGGGGAGTTCTTCTGAAGAATATGATAGAAATCAGCAAGAACAAAAACAAGAGAAAGTGCAAAATTTCCATGAAATCGAAGGTGAAAGAGAGAAAATTCACAGGTTAAGAGAACAATTAATACAAGTAGACATCTTGCAATTAAAAGAAATGGCAGCAGGATTGATGCACAACACATTTGTGTTGCTACGAATGTATTCTTCAAATCAGTATAAGAAAATGCTTGGAAAAACAGCTTACCATCAATTTATTTTTGAAATCGCGGACAGAATGCATAATTTGCCGGAGATTCTTCTCGGTGAGAATAAAAGAGCAATAGTAGAAGAACTGGCTGATACGGTAGTGTTCTTACAAGAACAGAAGCATGTTGACATTATGTTTTTACAATCTAATCTTCAAAGAATGGAAGTTGTACTTAGTAAAAATACACAAAAAATATGTGAGTTGAACCTAACTTGATTCTATATAACAAATTGAGGTGAGGGATTTGGAACAACAATTCCGATATGGTGAAGCGAATCTGGCAATATGGGGGATTCACGTTGATGTTACAGGATGTGTGTATGCACAAGTTGGTATTCCGAACGTAGGGGATATGGAAATTCAAGTCTATAACCATGAAGGAAATGGAAAATTCTTAGTAACACTTCCTGAATTCAATTGGTGCAGTTATGTGGGGGATTTTGAAAAGTTTCATACCAGTCCAAAAGATTATCAGAATGATGTATTTAAAGGATATCGAGGGTACTATCTTACGATGGGCGATATTGTCATGCCGATATCTGAATTGCAACCTTACGTGAGAGAAGTGAAGTTTATTTTTTCCATGCTTCTTTCTTTTCTATATAAAGAAACAACAAATGAGTTATATATTAACACGGGTACGACTTGCACAGTAGAAGAGCATATTGAGTATTGCAAAAGAAAATTAGAATCATGGAATGTGTATATTGCTAAATGACTAAATTGAAGAGGTGAAAACAGTTGGAAGAATATATAGAAGTGCAAGAAAGAAAAGAAACTGTATACCGAATCTATCATGATTTGAGCTTAGAATATGATAAGGGAGCAATATATGTATCTACACATCATGCTGAAATTATAGTTCGGAAACTGTTACAACATATTGAAGAAATTGTGTTAAATATGAAAAGTAAACGAGTAAAGGATAATTGGTTTATTGGTGCCCCTTTGGAAAATATATTGTGTAAATATTTCGGATTCACTTCACATGCAAGAAGGTGGAATCAAGAGTATGTTGAAATTGAACTGCATCACAATTGGGAAGGTGTTTATTTAAAGCATATTCACGAGCCAAGCTGGTTTCACTTATGTAACTTCCAAAAAATAATTGAGCAAGAAATGCTATTAGAACAAGAACAAAATGAAAAGTTTTTGGAGAAAATCAAGGCACTCATGACGATTCCGTATGGAGATGAAACACTCGTTGAAGGAGAATTGAAGAATTATAATTTACATGAGTTGAAACGTTTACATGATTATCTACAAGTTACATTCAAAAAATTAGAAAATAGTCTAGGTAGAGTGTGTATAGAGGAATGGAATGCAGACCCTGCAAACTTTTTTACGGAGTACTATACGGATGGATGGGCGGAAATAGAACAGTAATAGGAAGAGCGGAAGTTCTAACTGTAATTCAATTCAAGGGGGAATCCACGTGAAAGTGATACTATGTGAAAAACCGCAACAAATGAAAAGTTATTCGGAAGCATTTCAAAGTGCCAAACGAGAAAGTACACATATTATCGTAAAAGATACGGAAATCTTCGGAGATGAAGAAGTGATTATGATATCAGCGCTCGGTCATCTCATCGAATTATGTAACCCTGATGAGTATAAAGAAGAATGGAAAAAATGGAGTATGGACCAACTACCTATTATTCCAGAAGAGTTTAAAATGAAGGTGTCAAAAGATAAAAAAATGATTTTTCAAAATGCGAAACAGTGGTTACAAAAAGCAGATGAAATCATTATTGCGACTGATCCTGCTAGAGCTGGAGAGGCCATTGCGAAAAATATTATTATCATGGCAGGTGTGAACGAAACACCACAAAAACGCTTGTGGGTTAAGAGTATGACGCATGATGCAGTCAGAAAAGGATTTCAAAACTTACGAGATGCAGAAGAAACATATAGTTATTATTTAGAAGAACAAGCCCGTTCTGTTA
>NZ_JBMDKC010000195.1:0-3481 GCF_057809515.1 Bacillus sp. FG16 | reverse complement strand
TAACGTTTTTTTGTACTTGGGGGTAGTAAAAAGGCTTAAGTTGATGGGCATGTATCGTGAGGCCAATTAGCGAAGAAGGCATACTGTCCTACTTTAGAAATGACGGTACAGGAATTTAAGTTTCTACAAACAATGGGTGTAAGCTCAAAATAGTGTGTAGTCATACATGGAAAACTTGTTATAATAAAATAGACACACCGAGTCTATATAAAAGATTCTTTATTTTTTACCCGAGTTTACGTTTGAAATGAAACAAAAATCCCTCTCGAATTCTTTTTGAGAGGGATTTTTGTTTCATTTCACTACATTTTGGAGTGTTTATCTTATCATGAATAACAAACCGGTACGGTTTGTAGCTTCATTTTTCTTGCGACAAAGTAGCGGCTAAATTTATCTTGTAGTACGTTTGTTTTTTTATCAATTACAATCGTTTTTAAGAATAATAAACATATCATACATAAAAATATGTCCCCCAACTTTCTCAATATGAGTCGATGTAAATTTAATACAAAAAATTTACAATTTATGATATACCTGTATTTGGGGGCTTTTGAATTCATAAAAAAGTATTTTGAATACACATTTGGGAGGAACACAAAATGTCATTGAAAAGAAAATTAGGTTTGGGAATTGCTTCAGCTACTCTTGGTCTATCATTAATTGGTGGTGGAACTTATGCCTATTTTAGCGACCAAGTTGTAACAAATAATACTTTTGCAACCGGGACATTAGACCTAGCTATGCATCCTACCACATCTCTCAATTTAGATAACTTAAAACCTGGGGACAAAGTATTAAAGAAATTTAATGTGAAAAATAGCGGTACGTTAGATATCAAAGATATTCTGATGAAGGTTGATTACACTGTGAACGATTTGAAAAAAAATAATAGTGTGGAAGATTTCGGTAAACATATTAAAGTACAATTCCTTTGGGATTGGGACCCAGAGAAAAGTCCTGTTTATGAAACAACTTTGGCAGAATTAAAAACACAACATCCAGGAGTTGCTTCTCAGAAGGTGTTTCTTTCCAAGTGGGCGGACACGGGCGGATTGAAAGCAGGAAAAATGGATTGGTTTTGGATGAAATTTATCTTTGAAGACAACGGTAAGGATCAAAATATGTTTCAAGGAGATAGTATAGCTTTAAAAATGGATTTTCAAGCGAATCAAACAGAAGGAAGAGCAAGATGATCTTTTAGTAACTTAGAGTTCATTTTCATATGTTTTTTATAAAGTAAAAGAAACGATTATGTTAGCAAAATTAAAAAGATAAAAATCGTTTTAAGAAGAGGAAATTCAACCTTTTTGTACGGTTTAGATTCAGTAACAATAAATAAGAAAAAGCGAATCTACTTATATGTATAGATTCGCTTTCATTAGTTGTATCGAGGAAATATAATCTCATTTGGATCATACTGTTACTCCACAAAAGGTATATGTTCAAGATTTAGCAACTCATCACATAACCGTTATATTTTTGCATCACCGGTCTCACTTCCTTTGCGAGGAATGCATTTACCACAAATCCGTATACACAGTAGAAGTCGCAGGAGTGGGTGTCCAATATTGTTGATTTGGTTGCCATGCTTTAATTGCTCCATCCTTTTGCTTAATAAATGCTTTGAATTGAACATTTCGCTCAGCTGGCAAGTAAACTGTACCTCTCCAATCCCCATAAGTAGAGTTGTATGATAATTTAATAGGATATATCGTTGTATCCCACTTCCCTAATTCAGCACGATCTCCAGTAATATATACTGTATCTCCGATAGTTGTGGGCGCATTTTTTACGACAATGGTTTGTAAAATAGGAGTAACGCCCAATGTATCTTTGAATTGTGTTATCAAGGTATTATTATGCATAACATCTTGATACCGAAGCAGTGTGAATCCTGCAAAGTTATAATTAAAAGTCATCTCAGCTGCTTTCTTATATTCATTATCGCTTCCTATGCTTAACGCATTTTCGCCATTTAAGACAATTCCTTTCTCATTTGCCAGCTTAGCTACTTGTTGTACAAGTGATTTTGGCATTGAATATTCTGGATATGTTCCCTTATCTGACATTTCTAAGCAGGTAAATGTTAAATCTAATTTTGCAGTTTTAAAAGCATCTAACAAACTACTATAATTATTATATCCAGCTGGCTTTTCAGCGCTGTGCGGAAGAGTTGGATTGTTGTATTGCCAATGAACCCCGGCAACTTTGGCTCCAATAGGAACGTGGAATATATTATCAAATGCAGAATGGGCTAATTCACCTATCAATTTTGTATGTTCTTCTAACACACCTTCATACCACTGTAAGAAGTCTTCACCGTACTTTGTTTGATAACCCATTGTCAAAAATTGATTTCCATCAGCTGGCGGAAGTACTTGAGACATAGAAGTTAAGTTTGTTCCCCAAACTTTGTTTATTCCTGATAAAGATCCATATTTTTGTAATGTCCAAGAACGAAATTTCTCCTTTGCAAATTCAGTATAAGCTTGAAATTTCCCTCTAGACGGATAGTCTGATTTATCAGCCGACGTATAAGATGGATAACGTGTTTCTCCAGCTGGGCCGCCCGATACATAAATCTTCGAAATAACATCTTTATACGACTTCATCGCCTCTGCAAAAGCATTATATAGTTCCCCGTACTGTTTTTGAATGACATCTGAAGCTAGTGGATTTAATGTTTCTTTATTTATTGTCCCTATTTCCGATTTAAAATACAAACTATCATCTGATTTTTGATTCCATAGCCAAGAAGGAAGGGGGACATTGCAATCATCTCCAACATTACCTCCGCATTGATGCGTTGAAATAATCGGAATCATTTTCATGCCAGCATTTCTTACTGATTGTGCAAAGCGCTGTACATAAGAAAAATCAAATTGTTGATCTCCATTCTTCTCCATGTCCCCCCACCAAAAATCAACAGTAATGGCAGAGAAACCGTTTTGTTTTGCCCAGCGTAAATCATTTTCAAACGTCTCCCATGTCATCATGTCTGGTATTTTTTTTAGTGGTGCCATGATATATGCTTTATAATTTCCGTTCATGGATTGCCCGTTTATCGCTGCATAACTTTGGCTTGCAAAAGCAAACAATATAAGAGCAGATAATAGGACAATACTACAGCCTTTTAAATATTCTTTCATACACTCTCTCCTTGTTTAGAATTAAGATTACTAATAATAAAAACTTGAATAAAGGCGAAAAATTCTGATGAGTATTTACATTCACATTTATATATTATCATTTCTTTGCAATCGTTTGCATTGATTTTTCGGTGTTTTACAAGCTTAAAAGATTGAAAGTAACTCGATAATATTAATTCTGAGTATTAAGAAAAATAGCTTGCGTTTTCATAATGGGGCCATATGCAATAATTTTCCAAAACAAAACCGAATATTGTAACAAAAATGGTGTTGATTTATATTGTGACAAATTATTTTTGGTACAGTATTTAGTTACAGCTAATTCAACAGTT
>NZ_JBMDKC010000194.1:0-3511 GCF_057809515.1 Bacillus sp. FG16 | reverse complement strand
TTATGGGTTAAAATCCCTGACTTGATAATCTAGGAGGTCACTTCATATTATCTCAACAGCTTTATCAAAGGAATAGAAAGAGACTTAACAGCTGTGAAAAATGGTATCGCTTATGAATATAATAATGGTCTAGCTGAAGGGAAAATTAATAAATTAAAGTTGGTGAAACGCACTATGTATGGCCGTTGTCTGTTCGATTTGTTAAGAAACAAAATTTTATTACTTGAATATGAGAAATGAAGGCTTTTCAACTAACTTTGGAAAGAACCCTAAAACTGAGCCACAATCGCAGTTGAAATGTGAGCCACTTTTATATCAGAATAATCCTAACTTCATAGAGTTAGGAGGATATAGAGGTGATCAGTTTGAAGAAGAAACAACAAATTTTAATTGATTTTCATCAAAATGGAAAAAGTCAACGTACCATCGCAAAAGAACTTGGTATGTCACGGAATACAGTCAAAAAATATATTGATCAAGATTTAGTAGCTCGAAAACAAGATACTCGTAAGCTACCAATCCCAACTAATTCTGTAATGCCTCCGGCATACAAAAAACGAGTTAGTCCAAAGAAAGCACTCACAAAATCGGCTATGAGGCGGATTTGTGAAATGTTAAAACAAAATAAACAAAAACGTATTAGAAATATGCATAAACAACAATTGAAGATTGTGGATATTCATGAAAAATTATTAGATGAAGGTTTTAAGATTAGTTATACAACTGTGCGTAATTTTATTAGTGCAGAGGAAAAGAGACATAGAGAGGTATTTATACGTCAAAAGCCTACAGCTGGTCAAGAAATTGAATTTGATTGGGGGGAAGTCAAACTTTTAATTGTAACTACTCAGCTTAATTAGGAAAAAGGGCATACCAAATACATGTTTTTCATTCGAAAACATGAAAAAGAAAGTACTCCCATAAGAGAAAGAAACTAGATTAAACAGAGAATTTCTCTTATTAAGTTGTGCGATTCCAAGGAACCGTTCCGGCTACTATAACCTGACCTATTGCTTGTAAGACAGATTGTTTTTGTTTTTTCATGGTACTCATAAAGCTTCTTATCTGACAAAAAGATTCTGCGCCTTTCTTACTTCGGAAAGTTCCAGACACTTTCTGTTTGACTTTCGTCATTCGAATATCCCTTTCCGCTTGATTATTATCAAATGGAATGTCTGGATGTTCCAAGAATGCTAGGATTCTATCAGCATATTTGACGAAGCGATTCCATAAATTTTGAGCAGGCGTCTGCTTTCCTTTCTTTTTTAATTCTGCAGAAAAGACTCGTTGTTCTTTCAGTATGGCTTGATAGAGAGTAAATAGATTCTGCTGCTTTCCCTTTGGCAGACTTCCTTTGTATTGTTTTTTCAGCGTTAAAGCTTGCGTTAGAAATTTCTTCATCTGCTGCGCCCATTTTTGCCCCGTATTATCTATAATTCCTTGCAAATCTCGTAAGAGATGGGCATTGCATAATACATGTCGACAATCTGTATACGCATCATACGATTTCCAACCATCATGCATCGCAATTCCAGAAAAAGACGGTAAAATTCCGCCCGCATCCATTGCTTCTTTTCCGCGTTTTTGATGAATATGTTGCAAGGTCACCTCCGGTGTACTAGCAGTATGTAACCATTGTGTTTTATTTTCTACTCGCATACCGGTTTCATCAAAATGGACAACAGAAGACTTAAGGATCTTGTCTTTTACTTCTTGAAGAAAGGGCTGCAATTGAGCCGAAAAACTGTGTGTATGATTGACTAACGTTCCTTCACTAATCGAATGCTCAAAACAATCTTGAAAGAATTCTTTCGTTCGTTTCAAAGAAAGACACTGATAATGCGTTAAATAGGGAATCAATCTCTTTATATTTGGACCATATTGAACAGGACGAGAGACAGTAGAAGGAAATTGTGATTCTTGGATAGAGTGGCAATGTGGGCATTCTTTTTGTACCACTTTATATTCCATCACTTCTATTTGGATAGGTGGTAAATCATATACTTGGCGGATGCGGTATCCTGTTACAGGTTCGTGGTGTAAGGACGTGTGACAACAAGTACAATGTGTAGGAGAATAGGTAATTGTATGGTCTGGAGTTGTGGTCAAATGAAAAGCGTATGCCCTTTGTGGCCCAACTGGCCACCGGTTGAACGCTGGGATGATTTGCGCAAACTTTTTGTAATAGGTTTACGCAAATCATCTGTAGAAGGTGGTTTATGACTATTTGTAGAGTTTTTTTTTGAAGCATGTTCTAGTTCTTGAATCCGTTTTTCTAACTTAGAAAATGTTTCTTCAAATAAAGAAATAACAGCTTCAGGTCCTTTTTTATATGCATCTAAAATGATTTTTCGATTGATCATCCCATTCACCCCCTGTTTGATATACTCAGTATTTACAAATGGGAGGTATATGAAACTAGTAAAATTAAAAAAAGACACCAAAAGGTGGCTGAGTAGTTACCAAAACTTTTTGATCTCCAACATAAACGTTCCCTACTTCATAGGTCTCACCAGGTAATAAGCGCTCCATCATCATTTGTAAATTGATTTTTACATATTCCGTCTGTTTTTTGATCGTACCATTATGAAAAAATTCCGGACTAGGATTTTTGATGTATACATTTGTATTTAACTTTAGACGTGAAATAAAATATGCACCTCGTTGATCCATTTGATCTAAGTCTTCTAATGAAAAATAGCCTAAATCACGAATACATAAATCGCATGGCCGTAAGGTATCTAAACATTCTGTTCCGAATGTTTTATCATTATTTTTCCCTGGTCCAACTTGAAAGTTAAGAAATTGTCCACTATGTAAATCATATTCTAATTGAATTTTGATCCCAGCTGTTTGAGCGCAGCCCCCTGAACCAGGATATATATGTTCCAAGGTATTAGGCACTTGAAACATGGTGGCATCCATGATGCGAATGCGCTTAAAATGGGTAAAAAGTTGGTTAGAAATGTGAGTTTGCTCACAGACTTTTTGTTGTAACAACAAAGAAAAGATATGTTTTAAAAATAACACTGATTTTGCAGTAAATCGTTTATTTAAGCCCTCCGGGCTGAGTAAAGTACCTGTAGCTGCATGAAGCCTACTACATAATCGGACTAAAGGATCACTGGCCACCCGTTGGCTAATCCAAATACAAATGGTAGCTAAATCGGATCCTGAAAACTTTCGTTTTCGCTTAATAAATCCAATTTCTCTTGCCAATTCTTCTAAAAACACAGGTGTGATATAGCGCTGTAATTCTTCTGCAAATGGTTGTAGTTCATCTTGAATTGAGAGATTCATAAAAAAACGTCATCCTTTCTATTTAGCTTTTTAGAAAGAATAACGTTTTTTTACACTTGGGGGTAGTAAAGATTCTTAAGTTGATGGGCATGCGGCTGTACCCCTATAAATCACAGCTCTTACAGGCAGTAAATAATCACGTCCAACATAGACAACAGGAATTTCATACAATTCACCTGGTTGTAGATTTTCCATAATCGCTTCTAAATCA
>NZ_JBMDKC010000193.1:0-3687 GCF_057809515.1 Bacillus sp. FG16 | reverse complement strand
GAGCATTAATTAAATTCGTAAATTCTTCATTTACTTGCCCAGATGAAATGGTTGTGCCAGGCATAAAATTATATTTTCTTTGAATTTGTACCATATGACGTCTCCTTTCTTCTTTTCCATTCATACTGCACCCCGATACCGTATACAACAAAAGGACGTATATGCGTTACGTCCTCAATCATTATGCCTATTTTTTTCGTTCGATTATTTACCCGTAGGCGATTCATATACATGTCGATTGTATCAAATGTATGCTGGTCCCAAATCGCTTCATCCCAATTGGACACATTCGCAGCATTTGGTCTTGTACCTTCTACCTGCTTCGTTTCAAAATCTAATTTTACTCCTAACCGATATCCGTTCGGTTGATTACTATGCAACCATATCCGATGAATCTTTTTGTCTTGTGTCATCAAACCAAAATCAAAATACTTGGTTTCCATGCGAAAGGGAATTGGCTTTCCATCATCATGATATTCAGGATGAAAGACATACGCATTTGTATTGCTTCCAAAATAAAAATTCCCCTCATAGGTCACGAACACATCCGCTTTGATATTGGAATACACAGTCCAACACGCTAGCAATTCATCATAGACAAGTGTTTTCCCATTGGGAAAAGATAGATAGTACTTTCCTTCAAAATAACCCGCAACTGCTTTACTTTTTTCTGTAAGTGGGATGGCACGCATTGTCGATTCTATTTGCTTGGTTATCACTTGTGCACTTACCATATTAAAATCATTCGCAAATAATCCATACACATGTGTATCACTTAAATAAAAAATTTGATTCCCCACGACTTGAATACTCTCAGGTGCCATACAGCCCGTTGGTGTATTGATTTTTATCAATTCATAATCAGATGTTGTTTTTCCATATAAAGCCCATATGGAATACCGGCAGAAGATAAGTAAACTATTTCGAAACGGTACCAGCCCTACGATTTCATCATTTTCATTGCTTGCCACATCAAAAAAATTAATGGCGGGAAAATAATCATAGACAGCGTATCCAAGTTTGGGATCGATGTGGGAGAATGAAACGCGATTCTTTACGTCATGACCGACAACAAATAACCGTCCGCCAAAGAAAGCCATGTATTTGCAGGTAAATAAAGAACCTATATCATTCAATCCTGGATTTCTTTGTTCATCCGCAGTCGGTACATATGGTGTGACAGAGGATAGCTGATTGTCAGCATACACTTTTAGAGAGATGTGATTAGCAACTAAAACCACACGGTTTCCTTTTCGGTCTTTCATCGTGATAAAATGCGCGCTGTCACCAGTAGAGGGCGGACCTGGGATATCCACAAAGAATTTCCCATTCCATCTCCTCAGGCGGTCACCCATCATCAGCAATTCATGTGTGCCATCTGACTTGAGAAAAGTATAGGCACCTGTTATCTTCTCTCCTACATAACCAACTTTCTTATAACCGGTTCGTTTTCGAATCTCCCCTATACCAATCACTGCATTTTCTACTTTACTGAGTTCTTTATCCTCAATTAGATTTGCATACACGGTATCATTTAATCCCATTGAAAAATCTTTAAATTCAGCAGTATCCTTCAATCCTCATCACCTACTTTCCATCCGCAAGGAAGGTAGGTGCAGCACGATACTCGTGGATAGTCTTGATTCGTACACTTGCTCTCTTTACTTTCCGTTTCTCACGAAAGACGGCATATTGTTGCCTACGCTCCTGATATCGCTGCATACGATCTGGCCTATCCGCATAATCTCCATCCATAAACTGTAGTTGTCCAACAGCGTATAAAATTAATAAATCATGATAGGGACTATCAATTTCAGGTACATCTTCCATTCCTTTTAGATGACTTAACTTTTTATAATAATAGACTTCAATCGGTTGTTGACTCCCGCCTTGTAACATCAATTCATTTCCCCACACCCAATACCCTTGCTGATTTTCTTCCCCTACAGGTATACGCGGAAATACTTTGTTCGTTTGCATCACTCGTTCTATATCTTGTACGTCATTTGGTAATGTGTACGGGTACTCTAACGTGGCTCTCTTTTCTATCCTTGCAATCGGGGTGATATCATCTAATGCACGATTGAGCCAATGTTGAATATCTCCATTTTCAAAAATATCATCCACATCCCGGTTCACTTGCAGGATTAGCTCTTGCAGATTCACGATGGTCCCTCCCCATATTTACACCCTGTACATATTTTTGTACGCCATCCACACGGCCATATGCATGCGCGTTCCAAAAGGCTTCTTTTGATTCTTTTGCGTAATCTTCCACTAAATCTTGAAGCTGTCTTTCTTGTTCTTGCTGTCTCTTTTTCTCAGTATCTTCCACAGTTTGCACAGCGGAGAATCCGTTCACTGTATGGATTCTCTTGATATGGTCTACAACTTTTGTGTCCAATTGTTCAAAGTCGATTTGTGGAATTTTCATAATTGACATTTCTAACAATCCATCCATGATGACATGTTCCCCGTTCTTGGGATTCCACATAAGGTATAACTGAGGATCATATTCTTGTAATCTTTCTTCTACATGATAGATATCATTGAGAAATGTTCGTTGAAAACCGCGTTTTTCATACGCATTTGTCATGTAAAAACCTCCAACCTCCATAAAGCGTAAGAAAGAGGAGCGATTGCTCCTCTCCTTTTATTTCGTATATCCAGTTGCCTCTTGCACATCAGATAATTGCCAGAACGCATTACGTGCATGACATACCATCGTTTCTAACATATATGCTGTTGCTTCATATGCCGCTTTATTTGGTACACGCGAGAACATCGAACCGTCCTCTTCCATGAATTGAAGGTCCGCTACACGATATAATCCTAAATCATTATAATTACCGCCCCACACAATACCTGCCGGCATATAACGGTCTACTAAAAATGGTTTCCCATCAAACTCTAATGCAGAATAACCACCTTCTAACTGCATTACATTTGTATACCGTTTATTTGTAGTCAGTACCGCCTCATATGCTGCACGTACGCCATGCGATCCCATCAGGAAGTCTGTTTCTTTCCCGCTTACAATCGATGTTTCATCCATTACTAAGCGTAGTAACGCATCTGAGATCGGACGAGCCGTTCCCCCGTTCGCAAATAGATTTGCCTTCCACCAAGAATATGTCGCAGGATTTAATGTTTGTAATGTTAATTTATCATCAATGATACCACCTAGTCCCATCGGCTCTAAGTTCGAAGAACCAGCTGATACAATCCCATCAGTTGCCGCTGTTGTGACAGCTGCACCGTCAATTGTGATGGTAGTCGCTGCACGATCAATGGCAGTAATTGTTCTTCCTGCGGTTGTAACTGTCCCCGTTGCATTCACAATATCCACCTTTTGGCCAACGAAGAATCCTTTCACACTGTTTACCACCAGTACGTTTGCTGCCGTTGTTTGTGCTGTGCAATTTGCAATACGTCCTGTCCCATTCCCAAACGTAACGCGAGCACGGAAGTTCTTCATGTCTGTCGTTAATCCCTTAACCTCGGATTCTACTGCACGAAGATACGAAGTTTCATTTTTCTTCGAAGATTCAATCGTTTGTACTGTAAGTTCTAAACGACCCGCCACCATACGCGCTGTACCTGTAGAACTTTTATACGCTTGCTGACCTGCAGTTGGTAACGTCCCATTTTCCGCAACAGCTCCCACACCTGTATTACGTCCGAAGT
>NZ_JBMDKC010000192.1:0-3697 GCF_057809515.1 Bacillus sp. FG16 | reverse complement strand
CTTCCTGTTTTGCTTCCTCACATTCTCTGCAGTGTTCCATTGGTATCCACTCCTCTTCTTTTTCGCCATAAAAAAGAGCCCTTGTTAGGAGCTCTTTTCTACTCGTCGTTTTTTGTTCCCATTCACATCAGTAATTGCGCCGCAAACGGTAGTTCGCCGACATAATAAGTAGCACTAAATTGATGCGTTTCTCCTGCTTTTGCTGTGTAATTTTTATACACTTGTGGATATAACTTCTGCAAAGTAGCATCTCGATGCTGGAGCCATACGAGCGGATTACGTAGTCCTGTTTGCCCTTTACGTAAACTTGCATGAATATGATTTATTTTCATGGCTACTACATAATCTGTTCCTGTCGTATTGAACATCGCATAACTTGTAATTTTTTCACCATTTGGTATATCGTTGAAACTATTATCTGATGCAATGGTATCGAGCGATTGCCCTGTCGCATCCACCAATTTTTCTACAAAAGGACGGCTTCCGGGAAGCATCGCTACATATCCATCTTCTATGAAAGTATCTTTTAACCATTTTATTTTGATATCAAATGTGACTCCCTTATGTGTTACGGTATGAACGGAATACATCTCACACAATGCTGTTGTATGATCTAAAGGATGAAATCCTCTCATCAATTGTACCGCTCTTACCATTTGTGCTTCTTTTACCGTTGTATCCGCTATCCATGAGGTAATTTCTTGATCATCTATATACATTTTTTGACTCACTTTAAAAACCGTTGCCACACTATGCTCTGGTATCCATTCAGCATTTACAGATGAGCCGTTTGGTTTCATACGAAATGCAAATTCTTTATTAGAAAACGGGGCCAGTAAGTCTATCTTTTTAACAGGATTTAACAAATCATCATAAAGTAAGGCGGTCTTATGTGCTTCTGCTGCTTGTGCATATCCCGTATCATTCTTCACCCATCCTCTTGCCGTATTCGCACCACTTGCCGGAGCATTTGCTGGATCATCTCCTTTAAAGGTAGCGATGACTGTATGCGTTCCTTTCGCTAAACCCCGTGCAACCGGGCGAATACCATAGTTCACTTTTAATTCATTCGTTGGAACAGCGTGAATGTGTGTACTTATTGTTTTCACTACCGTACCATCCACCTTGAACTCCCATAGTCCACCACGATTATCAGTGAAATGTTGAAAGTCAAAACCCGTACCATCAAATGTAAATGTGAATGTATCACCTACTGTGGTCGTATAATAGTTTGGTGGATTCACTTTTTGCATGGCTCCCGTATCACTTTTATAGTTGATTGCATGTACTTTCTGCGCTACCACAGATACATTAGAAATCGCACAATCTTCCAATTTTACATAGTCATCTTTTGTATCTTTACGCAACGTGTAATGAGCCACTTTATTTCCTCGAAGTTGCACAAGGACATCTAGCGTACGATCCCCTAACATTCGGGTGTATACTTTTTGAGAAACAGTATGGTTACGAAGTAATGCAATGAAATCTTGTTGTGGTGGTATCACATCTTTTGATACATTCTCAATTTGATTTGCATGCTGTTTTGTTTTTGATTCTATATCAGAAATACGGGGCTCTAAATAAGTTGGATCACTTGCTACACTTGAACTTGTAAGAAAAGGCATGTTCTCCCTCCTTTACATCAATACTTCTCCTTTATAAGAACTCGTTCCATCAACGGAAAACTTTGTAAATGGTTCCATAACGCCT
The DNA here is from genome assembly GCF_057809515.1 of Bacillus sp. FG16. NCBI lineage: Bacteria > Bacillati > Bacillota > Bacilli > Caryophanales > Bacillaceae > Bacillus > Bacillus sp. FG16. The sequence continues at coordinate 1,987 of NZ_JBMDKC010000192.1, read as the reverse complement.
TGATACCCTTGACCTGGCTTCAATGTTATTGATTCATTATGGATAGTTAAGGTAAGATCACTTGCTCCTTCATTTAGAATATAGATACCATGAAGAAGCACATTGTAAGTAAACGTCTTTGAGATGCTACCTGCGAAAAATTTATAGTGACGTGTCCCGATCGCTTCCTGAACCCCTGATACTAGTGTTTGTCCCTGCCAATGCGCCATTTCATTGCCCCCTCTTTACTTATAATCCGGTCTAAAAATAGTAATGCCTTCTCGCGCAAGTGTACGCATCTCTTCATCCAGACGATCTAATTCACTTCGTTTAATCTCTGAATCCATCGCTGTATCTGATTTCACTTGATAATACTCTTTACGTAATTTCGCCATTGCTTTATCTACTTTATGGAACGACTTCATTTCATCCGCATTCGGTGCGTCTTCATCATTCTTTTTACTGTCCGCCTGCAAGGCTTGTTGTTCTTCCATGATATTGTAGTAATCTTCCATGGCTTTCCCACCACCTTGCCCATTGACAAAGAATGCTTTCGCACCTGGTGTCGATTCATTCCATTCTTGTGCAACGGGTGTTGGTGTTTCTTTATTCGATAGCAATGAAATAGCGGCGTCTAATCCTTTCAATGGATACTGACCCAATCCCGCCGTATACCCCTTATATACATTATCAATCTTGTATGGTGATGCTTCGATTCCAGCTGTATCTAATGCATGTGCCACTTCCCGTGCCGTCAGGCTCGTATTCGGTCCATACTGTTCTTTCGACGAATTCTTTTCATCACGCGTGGGAACAATTTTACCATCTCTAAAAAAGCTATAGTTCGCCATATTTTCCACAACTGGCTGGATAACCGTTGGCATCCAAGGTACTTTCACCGCATCGTTGAGTGTTTTCCCATATCCCTCAAAAGCGTAGGGGTCACCCTCGTTCATTCGATTCGCTCGTTCTGCCGTGTTGGCCAGTAAGGAAATATCAAATGGTTTTGGAATTCGTCCGACTTTATCTGTTCCAGGAATCGCGTAGGACCAATACGTGTCCTTCTCTTGCTGCGTCATATTATCCATCATTTCTTTTTGTTTCTCATTTGCATTGGCGTAACTTGCAAGAACTAATGCACTAGGTGGTAATGTAGAACCTGCAATACGAGCGCTCGTCCGAATCGGATGTTCTTTCATGGAGCGAATCAATTTATCTTTTCCTTGTAGGTTAGCATTTAAGAATGTGAACACACGATTAGCAGACTGTACGGAATTCCCCATACGGTTGAAATCCATGAGGTCACGCGCTTGATAAGCCGATTCTTCAGGTGTGAGCCCTTTCTTCAAACCTTTCTGATACGCTCCCACTTTCGTTGCTTCTTCAGATACTTCAGAAATCGTTTGTAATACTTTCAGCCAATTCTTCGGATTCACAGGAGCGGTAATGGTTTGTATGGCTTTTGAAAGCCCTTCTTTTTGCTGGTTACCAATCCCCTCTAGTTGTTCTTTCAACAAATCACGATCGGCAGATAAATATCCACCATATGCACCACCCTGATTCACCCATTCATCATATACCTCTGAACCTTTTCCGAACTTTTTTTTGCCAACTTCCTTTAACCCCTTTACGAAGTCAAACGGATTGTATCCCACATCACTCGTCACATACGCTGCAAACTGGTCACGGATTGGATTCCGCAAGGCAAATTCAGGCGTTAAGGTGGCCCCTGCACGTAGCCAATCACTCGGTTTCGATGCGGCCAAGATAAATTTATTTGTCACTTCCTTATCCATTGCTTTCACGGTACGATACAATTCCGGCGCAAGTTGATACTGTTCTTTTTCACCATTGCGGAAAACAGTAACAATGTTCTCTTTTGCCACAGACTCTTTCCCATCACCTGCAAGCTTTTCAATCCATTTTCCTGCGCCTTCTTTTTCCGCTAAATCTGCAAGAGACAAACCAACTTTATTTCGCTCTATTGCTTGCATCGATTTAAAAGTAT
>NZ_JBMDKC010000191.1:0-3774 GCF_057809515.1 Bacillus sp. FG16 | reverse complement strand
TTCTTTTTTCACAATGAATTTTCATTTTTTTCATATTCATTTGTAGTAGAATATATCTTATAAAAAATCTATATCCATACCGAACCAATCTATTTATCAACGAATCGTACAATTATTTTCGGTTCTGGTGCAAATAAAGGATACATTCCAAAGAGGAATGGAGATTCCAATTGGAATCGTTCTTTACGCTGTTAAACCAAATAATTGATAAATGAATTGTTTTTGATTTTGAACAGACCGCTCCCGTAAATCAATCTGTTCTTTTTTATCATATGCATGGGCTTCTACTCCTGCAAAAATCATGTAGCTGCACGAAAAGATGTAAGTCCTAACATAGAGCGTATACGTTTTTTTATAGATCGTATTCTTTATTCACAAGATAAATAAATGCGACACTCCCACCATTACAAAGGTGGAATATCAACTATGCATACACCCTATAGTATTGTATTTTTCATGGGACTCTTGTATTGTAAGCGCATGCCAAATAAATTTTATACATCTAGGAGCGTGAAAAATATGAATCGGCTTTTAAAATCTAGCATTGGACTTTCTCTGTTCTCCTTTTCCTTGATAGGATGCCAAAACCCAGAGGCACAACCAAAACCAGTATCACCATTAACAGAACAACAGGTTATGGCAGATGCCTGGTATCAAACAGCAGGAGAAGTCAAAGCACTGTATCATCAAGGGTACAATATTGGTAAAACAAAATTAGATATGGCACTTGCCAAAGGTACAGAGAAAAAACCTGCCATCGTTTTAGATTTAGATGAAACGGTCGTGGATAATAGTCCTTATCAGGCCATGACAGTCAAAACAGGGAAAGGTTATCCCTATAAATGGGAGGAATGGATTCAACAAGCAAATGCCGAAGCCTTACCTGGTGCGGTTTCCTTTTTACAATACGCGAATGAAAAAGGTGTAGCGATTTACTACATTTCCAATCGTAAACAAAATCAGTTAGATGCCACTTTACAAAACTTACAGAAACTGAATATTCCACAAGCTAATAAGGAGCATGTCTTATTACAAGGAAAAGATGAAAAAGGAAAGGAAGAGCGGAGAAAAAAAGTTGTGACAGAACATGATATTGTTCTATTTTTTGGAGATAATTTATCTGATTTTACAGGATTTGATGAGAAATCTGTACTAGATAGAAATCAAGCGGTTGAAGAGATGCACGAAGCATTTGGAGAAAAATGTATTGTGTTCCCGAATCCCATGTATGGAGATTGGGAAGCTGCTTTATATCAATACGACTTTAAAAAGTCCGATGCTGAAAAAGAAAAGCTCCGTAAAGAGGCATTGCGTGTATTTGAAAATACAAAATAACAGCAGCTTGAAGGTCAGTAGAAGCTAGTTTATTATTATATTCTCGTGGTACCTCTACTACACTTCAGAGATTCTCCGTTACAATTTGCAAAATTTGACGAAGACATACAAACCATCAAGGGAATTCCCTTGATAGACAGATGTTGCTAGCACGCATATAGGAAGTGCGCCATACGAATTTCTATTTGAAACACCACTGATGTGGTGTTTATTTTTCATAAAAAATAGTAGTGCGAACCAATACCTTAGTCTGCACTACTAATCTTTATATTTATTTTTTATCCGTGTTGACATAAAAAAGAGGCCTGTTTTCAAACAGACATCTTTTCCTTTACTACTTTTATAAACCGGTGAACTACATCACTGCTTTTAATAATTGTGCTACTAATGGAGCAATTCCCCCAATGAATGTTAAGACTGCGATTGCAATTGACATCCCTCATTCCTCCCCTTTGCAACTTTTACTTCTTGCTATATTTGCTTCATCATACACAATGATGAAGTATTTGTCATATGCAATTTTGCATATTTCAATTCTATATCTTCTGAGCTGCATGATACATCACATCGGAAGGTACAAAGATTACTTTCGTTGCAGATATATGTTTGATTCTCCATCCTTTAATCGTAAGCTCATTCGCATGTTCAAGCGTATCTCCACTCTTTTCAATTTGCTTCATCAAAGCTTCCCATTGCTTTGGCAAAAGCAAAACCAATGCATGGATGGAAACGGGTATTTGATTGACATATACGGTTTGCCAAGATGAATGATAAAATTCTAGCGCAAATTCATAGGTATCATCTTGTGGCAAATAGCGTATATGCGAAGGTTTTCCTTCAACGATGACTTGTGTCCCTAGCATTCTTTTTGTCATTCCATTCATATCCTACACCTAATTTCTATTTTCTTTCATTCTATCGAATAAAACCTATGTATGCCGTAAACAAATACGAGTAACCCTATCTGTTCATCCATACATGGGGACTTTTTGTCAGAAAGAAAAAGAGGTATCACCCTAAACCTTAGGAACGATACCTCTTTTACAATACCAAAAAGATACTGGTAGAAGATGAATGACAAGGTGTTTGTTACACAGAAGAGACTTGTCACTGTAAAAAGTATAACATAGAATCTTTTCAAGAATCCTCAAAATAATGATGGTCTATCCCATTCTTTTCAAAGGAAATCATTCTTTCCTATAGAATCTATACACCATACCATGTTTAGAGGAGTGATTTTCATTGACAGAAACAATAAAAATTGAAGAATTAAACACGGTTTTGCCATTAGCTTCTTTAGAAGCGCTGCCTGCTGAAGATCAAAAAATACGCCTACAATATTGGAAAGAGCACTTTTCAATCAAAGAAATTTTAGAAGGATTAGGAACCTATAAAAATAAACTCTACGATTTGTATAAAAAGCATGAAATTACGACCCAAGGGACCATACAAGCAAAACGAAAAGGTAAAGAAAAAACTACTTCTAAAGAAGATATACCTACTGAGTTGCAATATACTCCTTCTACTGAACCAGTTCAAACGCAAACACTTCCGCCAACCATTCCGATGCAAGATGTACCCGTAATTGTAGAACCTGAACCTGCAACGCTTCCATTAGAACCTATAGAACAGATAGAGGCCTCTATCCCAGAATCTTTTCATATCCACTATGCAGGGCGAAAATCGAAACAGAAAGTCATTCATCAGTTACAGGTCCTCGCTACTTTGTTAGAAGAAGAATCACATGAGCAATTCCAGTTCTCGATTCAAATTGAAACAATATGTTTGAAATAAAAACAGACACAGAACACAAACATCTATAATTTTCTTAATCCTTTGTATAAAGTGCAGTTTGTATGAGAAAACTGTTAATCATCCATGATATATTTCCATTTTGAGTAGCCATTATTAGCTACTCTTTTTATTACGTACTGTTCACTTACAACACTTTTTCAAATGAGATGTCGCTCTATATTAGGATACAGAATATTTTTGTATCGTTTCTAGGACAGCTGCCACAATGCTTTGCATATGTTGATGCAATTCCGTTGTTTTTAGCAACAATTTTTCCCTTTTATATGGTTTCATGTCCCGCATCATTTCTACAGAAAGTTTTTTTATTTCTTGATATGATTCTGAACGTTCAAATACTACTGTCTCTGTATATGCTATCTTAGGAAATGGATTCCGCTGTTCCTGTTTCTTGCTCTCCCATTGCTGAAATACATAATGAATCCATAGCTTGATTTCTTCTTGCATGAGCATAATTTTCTGTATTTGCTCTTCTTTTTTATTTCCCCTCATTACAGTTCACTCCATTCTATTTTCACATCAAAAAACCTCTGTTATGAAGTGACCTTTGTCAATAGTTTTTTACCCATAATATTTTTTCTTGATGGCATACATAAACTTCAGAAATAAGATCTATCGACAGTTAAC